>NZ_LAVM01000010.1:0-93238 GCF_001083815.1 Nocardiopsis sp. SBT366
GAAGAGGGCAAGCACCGCGCCGCAGGCGTCCGTTGAGGGTGGTGGCGGGCGACGAAGAGGGCAAGCACCGCGCCGCAGGCGTCCGTTGAGGGTGGTGGCGGGCGACGGGTGGGCGGGAGAAGCCACCACGACCTAGCGGTCGACCAGGCGGGAGAGCTCCACCCGGGAGCGGATGCCGAGCTTGCTGTAGATGTTGCGCAGGTGGTGGTCCACCGTGCGGGTGCTCAGGAAGAGCCGCGCCGCGACCTCCCGGTTGGTGGCCCCGTCCGCCACGTGCCGAGCGATCCGCAGCTGCTGCGGACTGAGCAGGTCCACCCCGCCGACCTCGCGCGCCGCCGTGCTGCCCCGCGCGGCGCGGAGTTCCTCCCGGGCCTGCCGCGCCCACGGCCGGGCGCCCAACCGGTCGAAGACCTCCATCGCCGTGTGCAGGTGCTCGCGGGCCCGTCCCGGGTGACGGGAGCGGCGCAGGTGCCCGCCGTACAGCAGCCGCGTCCGGGCCTCCTCGAAGTCGCAGTACCCGGAGGAGTGCAGGTCCAGGGCGCTCTCGAAGTACCCGTTCGCCTCCTCACCCTCCCCCAGCAGTCCACGGCAGCGCATCACCTGGGCCCGCGCGGTGTCCTGACCGGTGGCCTCCGCCCAGCTGCCGAAGGTCTCCACCGCCTCGCTCACACGCACCGCGACCCCACCGCGCACCGACGCCTCCACCAGGTGCGGCGTGATCAGCAGCCGCACCGCCGCGTGGCCGCTGCCGGGGCCGGACCGGGCCAGGGCGCGCAGCCGCATCGCCGCCTCCGAGGTGCGCCCGGAGCCGAGGTCGAGCAGGGCCAGCGCCCAGGCCGCCAGCCCGGCGGGCAGACCCACGTCGTGTTCCCCGGCCAGGGCCAGGGCGGTCCCCGCGTGCTCCCGGCACGCGTCCTCGTCCCCTCGGATCGCGGCGACGAAGGCGAGCCCGCCCCGGTGGTGGCTCGCGCAGTTGTCCTGCCCGGACCCGAGTGAGGCCCGCAGCCCCTCGGCGGCGCTCCCCTCCGCAAGGGAGAGACGGCCGAACCACATCTCCGCGTAGGTCAGGAACTCCAGAGCCTGGGGGACCAGCGTGAGCGCACCGGTGCGGCGGGCCACCGACGCCGCCCGACCGGCCAGGGCCCGCGTGCGCACGTGGTCGCCGCGGAGCAGCCCCGCGATCGCGCCCAGGACGAGTGCCTGGGGGTCCCCGATCCGGTCGGCGGTCTCCACGGCCCTCTCCAGGAGCGCGACGCCCTCACGGTGGCGCCCCTGGAACATGGCGGCCTTGCCGCTCATGTAGTCGAGGACCAACCTGTCCCAGGGCTGGTCGGCGCCCTCCGGCCCGACGGCTGCCCCGGGAGCCGTCTCCTCCATGAGGTCACGGGCCCGGCGGGCGGTGGCGAAGAAGCGCTCGTGGTCACCGGTCAGGCAGCTGGCCTCACCCGCCTGGAGCAGGACCCGCAGCGCCGCGCCGGGGTCGCTGAGCGCCAGGCGGTCCGCGGTGGACCCGAGGCGCTGGAAGGCGTCGATGGCCACGCCCGAGCGCAGGTCCATCTCGGCGCGGAGCAGGTCGGCGCGGGCCTGGACGGTGTGCTCGCCATCGGCGCGGCCGGGGCCCGTGGTGCTCTGGTCCGGACTCACGCGGGCGAGGACCCGTTTGGCCCGGTCAGGGTCACCCGAGAGCCACGCGGAGCGGGCGGCGTCGGTGAGGCGCAGCCCCCGGAGGGCGGGGTCGGGGGTCAGCCGGGCGGCGTGTTCGTGGAGGAGGGAGGCGGGCCCGTGCCCGCCCTGGTCGACGGTGCGGCGGGCCTCCTCGTGGAGGGCTGCGGCGACGCGTTCGTCGGGCGCGCCACCGGCCAGGGCCCGGTGCCGGACCGCCCGGCCGGTGTCCCCGGCCGCCTCATGGGCGCGGGCCAGGTCCAGGTGGGCAGAGCGCCGCTGGACGGGGGAGGCGTGGTGGGAGGCGGCGGAGCGGGCCAGCGGGTGAGTGAGGCCCGTCCGTGCCCCGGCGTCAGCGACCAGTCCGGCGCGGCGGGCGGGCTCGAACGGATCGGCATCGGAACCGTCGGGGTCCGGGGCGCGGGGATCGGCGGCGGCCCGCACGAGGGCGATCCGGGTGGCCCGGGGGAGTCGGGCCAGCTCCGTGGCGAAGGCGTCGGTGAGTTCGCCCCGGGAACGCGGCGGTTGGTCCAGGGCGACGGCCCCGGAGCGCTGTTCCGGGTCGGTCCCCTCCAGCAGTTCCAGTGCGGCGCGGGGGTTTCCCTCCGCGGCCTCGGCGAGTGTCACCGCCACGGGCACCGTTAGGCCCTCCGCGGCCAGGTCCCCGCAGGCGTCGGAGAGCAGGTCCAGCACCGTCTCCTCGGGTAGGGGGCGCAGCCGGAGCACGGGGATCCCGGTGAGCCGATCGGGGTCGCCGTCCCGGGCGCTGAGCAGGACCGCCGCGCCGTCATGGGTGAGGCGGCGCGCGGCGAAGGCCACGGTCTCCCGCGAGGGAGGGTCGAGCAGGTGGAAGTCGTCCACGCAGAGCAGGAGCGGGTTCCGCGCGGCCACCTCGGCGATCAGCCCGAGGGCCGCGGTTGCCAGGGGGAAGGCCTCACCCGGGTCGCCGGTGTCCAGGGCGCGCGTGAGTGTTTCTCGTTGGGCTCGGGGAAGGCGCGGGAGCAGTGGGAGCGCGGGGCGCAGGAGCTGGTGCAGACCGGCCAGGGGGAGGCGGCCCTCGCCAGGGGCCGCGCGGGCGCGCAGCACGGTGAAGCCGTGCGCTTCCCCTTCGGCGCGTTCCAGTAAGGCGGTCCGGCCCGCACCGGCGGCACCCGTCACGAGCAGGCCGCCGCCGCGCCCTGAGCGGGCGGTGTCGAGCAGGCGCCGGACGGTGAGCAGTTCGTGGTCGCGCCCGCGGAGGGGCGTCGGGCGTGTGAGCGGGTTCACGCTGATCACCCCCTCAAGTTACTCGCCGGTTAAGTCCGAGTAAAGGGACCGGCGATTCAGCCGATGCGCACCCTGTGACCGGAGGCACACAATCGGGGTCCCCGCTTCCCCCACCCTCGGAGATCACATGAGACGCCTGACCGCCCTCCTGTGCGGGCTCGTCCTCGCCCTCACCACGGCCCTCCAAGCCGCCCCTGCCACCGCGAACACCCACACCCCGGTCGTCTTCGTCCACGGGTTCATGGGCAAGGGCGGGCAGTGGGACGACATGCGCGCCGCCCTCGTCGACGCCGGTCACCCCGAGGACCGCCTGCACGTCTTCTCCTACGACTGGGCACGGTCCAACACCACCATCGCCGGACAGCTCGCCGACCACGTCGAGGGCGTGCGATCCCAGCACGGGGCGGACCGCGTGCACCTGGTCACCCACTCCATGGGCGGCCTGTCCTCGCGCTACTTCATCAAGAACCTGGGTGGAACGGACGCCGTCGACCAGTGGATCTCCATCGGCGGCCCCAACAACGGGACCAACATCGCCAACCTCTGCCCGTCGCCCATCACGCCCTGCGAGGAGATGCGGCACGGGTCGGACTTCCTGAACGGCCTCAACGACGGCGACCCGACGCCCGGGCCGGTCCGGTACACGACCCTGCGGTCCCCCTGCGACATCGTCATCTCGCCCACGGACAGCACGTCGCTGCCCGGAGCCGACAACATCCAGGTGGGCTGCGTCGAGCACGTCTCGATGATGTGGAACGGCGAGGTCATCGACCACGTGCGCGGCATCGTCAGCTGACCCGCTTCCAGCTGAGGGCGCCGTGTCGCCCTGTCGCTCTGTCGCCGTGTCGACAAGGGGACAGGGCGACAGAAAGGGCGGGGTGACGGTTCGACCGCCACCCCGCCCGCGCGTGCGCGCCCCCGCTTCTACTTGGCGGCGGGGGCCGGGTCGCTGTCGTCGACGTGCAGGTCGACGCCCTGGATGCTCTTCGGCACCAGGGAGACCGCGACGAAGGAGATCACCGACAGGCCGATGATGTACACGCCGATGGTCCACGAGGCCCCGAAGGAGGTCAGCAGCATCTCCGCGATCATGGCGGCGAAGGCACCTCCGAGGATCGCGCCCAGCGCGTAGCCGATGGACACACCCGAGTAGCGGACCTCGGCGGGGAACATCTCCGCGTACAGCGCCGACTGGGGGCCGTAGCTCAGGCCGAAGGTCAACGTGAAGATGAAGACGCCCAGGAAGTACATGACGATGTTGCCGGTGTCCACCATGAACCACATCGGGACCGCCCAGACGGCGAGCAGGACGTAGCCGATCTGGAAGGTGCGCACCCGGCCGATCCGGTCACAGACCCAACCGCCGTACAGGGTGGAGATCAGCCAGCCGAAGGAAGCCAGCGCGGTGGCGAGCAGGACCGGGCCCCGGTCCATGCCCAGGCCCATCTCCTCCACCGGACGCGAAGCGTAGGTGGCCAGGAAGGCGATCACCAGGTAACCGGCGGCGTTGTTGGCGACGAAGATCAGCGCGGAGAGCACGACCTCCCTGGTGTTCTTCCGGAACAGCTGGCCGAGCGGCGCGGAGGACTTGGCGCGGCGGGTCTGCATCACCTTGAAGACCGGGGACTCCTCCACGGTCTTGCGGATGAGGTGGCCGATGATGATCAGCAGGAAGGACAGCAGGAACGGGATGCGCCAGCCCCACTCGAGGAAGGCGTCCGGGCCGATGGCCGTGGTGATGCCCCACAGGACCAGGGTCGCCAGGATCATGCCGCAGGGAACGCCGATCTGCGGGTAGGCGCCGAAGAAGCCGCGCTTGTTGGCCGGCGCGTGCTCCACGGACATCAGGGCGGCGCCGCCCCATTCGCCTCCGGCGGAGAAGCCCTGCGCGATGCGCAGCAGGATCAGCAGGATCGGCGCTGCCATGCCGATCTGGGCGTAGGTGGGGAGCAGACCGATCGCACAGGTCGCGACACCCATCATGACGAGGGTGAACACCAGGATCTTCTTACGCCCGAAGCGGTCTCCGAGGTGCCCGGCGACGATCGCGCCCAGGGGACGGAAGAGGAAGGAGATACCGATGGTCGCGAAGGAGAGCACCTGCGCCACGGCCGGGTTGGCGTCGGCCAGCGGCGCCATGAAGAGAGGGGCCAGCACCAGGCCCGCTGCCTGGGCGTAGATGAAGAAGTCGTACCACTCGATGGTGGTCCCGACCATGGTCCCCGCGAGGACCTTGCGCTTCTCCTTGGGATCGAGGGTTCCACCGGGTCCTGGGACCGTGGCGTCGGAAGTCGCCATTGCTGCTCCGTAGGTTCTCTACCGGCCGGGGGGCCGAGTTCACTTTCGGGCCCTGGTCGCCGGACATCCCTGTCCGAACACGGAAGCGGCGGATACCGGGACAAACCATGAGCTCCAGCACACCATGCCATGTGATGCAGTGCACTTTCTACAGCGGGTCCTGCTTTTCCCAGCTAGATGCCTCTGTCCTTACCGAACGGTCGGTTGGGAACCCCGTCTGACAAGGGAGCCTGGCAGCACGCGACCGCCCGGTCACGAACCGAAGAAGTTTCCACGCTGTCCGCCTGGTGAGACGTGTCGCCCCGTCGACACGTCGTCATGTCGACCCCGGCCCTCCGGGGCCCGCCGCGACGACCTCCTCGACCTCGGCCCGCGCGGTCACCTCGGGGAACTGGTGGAGCCACCAGGTCGCGCCCACCTCCGCGTAGGGCTCGGGATCCGTACCGGGCGGCCCGCCCACGGCCACCTCGAACCCGCGCAGGTCGCCCCGCTGCTCGGCGATCACGGACAGCATCGCCGCGAGGTCCTCCGGAGAGCCCTCCGGGCACAGCCCCTGGAAGCGGGCCGCGCGTCGCAGCGGGGCACCCCTGGTGGACTGCGTGGCGACCCACACGGGAATCCCCTCCGCCCGCTCGGGGGTGGGCAGGAAGCGCAGACCGTCCACCCGGTAGTGCTCGCCCTCGTGGTGGACGACGTCGCCGCTCCAGATCCGTTCCAGCAGGTCGAGCCCCTCGTCGAGCATCCCGGCCCGGGTCCGGGGGTCGGTGGTCTCGCCGAGCCTGCCCAGCTCTCCTCCGTTGTCCCCGCCCAGGCCCACGCCGAGGACGAACCGTCCCCCGCTGAGCTGGTCCAGGGCGACGGCCTGCCGGGCCACCACCTGCGGCCTGCGCCGGGACAGCGGCGTGACCCGGGTGCCCAGGATGATCCGCTCGGTGGCCGCGGCCATGGCTGCCAGGGCGATCCAGGGATCACAGACCGGCAGGGTGGGCCGGAGCGGACGCACGACGTGGTCCCAGAGGAAGACGCCGTCGAACCCGGCCAGCTCGGCCCGGGACGCGAGATCGGCCAGCACACGGGAATCGGCGAGCTCCCCGAACGGCGGCAGGTAGAGGGCGCGACGCATCACAGCAGCCCCTTCAGGTAGACACCGGTCCGGCTGTCGGGGACCGACGCGATCCGCTCCGGGGAGCCCTGGGCGACGATCCGGCCGCCCTCCGAGCCCCCGCCGGGGCCGAGGTCGATGACGTGGTCGGCTGTGGTCACGACCCGCATGTCGTGCTCGGCCGCCACCACCGTGGCCCCGGCCGCGACCAGGTCCCGCAGGCGGCCCATGAGGACGTCGGTGTCGTGGGGGTGCAGGCCGGTGGTGGGTTCGTCGAGCAGGTACACGGTGTCCGCGACCCGACGGCGCTGGAGCTCGGTGGCGAGCTTGATCCGCTGCGCCTCGCCGCCGGACAGCTCGGTGGCGGGCTGGCCCAGGCGCAGGTAGCCCAACCCCACCCCGGCCAGGGTGTCCAGGGCCCGGCGTACCGAGGGTTCCTCGGTGAAGAATCCCGCCGCCTCCTCCACCGACATGGCGAGCACGTCCGCGACGGTGAGCCCCCGGTACCGCACGCGCAGGGTGTCGTCGTTGTAGCGGGAGCCGCCGCAGGTCGGGCAGGGCGCGTAGGTGGTGGGCAGGAACAGCAGCTCGACCGACACGAACCCCTCGCCCTCGCAGGTCGCGCAGCGGCCCTCCACCACGTTGAAGGAGAAGCGGCCGGGACCGTAGCCGTACGCGCGGGCGTCGTCGGTCGCGGCGAACAGCTTGCGGACGGTGTCGAAGAGCCCGGTGTAGGTGGCCAGGTTGGAGCGCGGAGTCCGACCGATGGGCTGTTGGCTGACCCACACCACGCGCCCGTGTTCGGCGGCCTCGTCGGCGATCCGGGCCAGCAGCGTGGACTTGCCAGAGCCGGACACCCCGGTGACGGTGGTGAACACCCCGAGGGGAACGTCCACGTCCAGCCCCCGCAGGTTGTTGCTGGTGACCCCGCGCAGCTCCAGGCGGCCGCGCGCCTCGTGCGGTCGGCGTTCGGGCAGGGCGCGGTGGAACAGGTAGCGGCGGGTCACCGACTCCGGGACGTCGCGCAGCCCGGCCACCGGCCCGCTGTACAGGACCCGCCCGCCGTGCTCGCCCGCGTCCGGGCCGACGTCCACGATCCAGTCCGCTCCGCGCACGATGTCGAGGTCGTGCTCGACGAAGCACACGGTGTTGCCGCCGTCGCGCAGTCTTCGGAGGATGCCGGTGAGCGCCTCGCAGTCGGCCGGGTGCAGCCCCGCCGAGGGTTCGTCCAGCACGTAGACCACGCCGAACAGGCCCGTGCCGAGCTGGGTGGCCAGCCTGATCCGCTGGAACTCGCCGGTGGACAGGGTCGGCGCCGGCCGGTCCACGCTGAGGTAGCCCAGGCCCAGTTCCTCGAGGACCTCCACCCGACCGGTGATCTCACCGGCCAGGGTCGCGGCGGCCCCGGCCCCCTCCCGCCACGGGCGCAGCAGATCGGAGAGTTCGGACAGGGGCAGCGCCGCCAGCTCGGTGATGGTGTGTCCGGCGAAGGTGACCCGTAGGGCCTCCTGCCGCAGCCGCCGCCCTCCGCACTCCGGGCAGGTGCGGTTGACCATGAACTCCGCCGCCTTGCGCCGCCTGGTCTCGCTGGCCGAGGAGGCGTAGGACTTGAGCACCAGCCTGCGCGCGCTGCTGTACCTGCCCTGGTAGGGGCGGTGGACCCGGCCCGCCTCCCGGACGGGGTGGACGGTCACCACGGGCTGTTCGTCGGTGAAGAGGATCCAGTCGCGCTCGCTCTGGGGCAGTTCCCTCCAGGGGCGGTGGATGTCGTACCCGAGGGTGTCGAGGATGTCGCGCAGGTTCTTGCCCTGCCAGGCCCCGGGCCAGGAGGCGACGGCCCTGCCGGCGATGCTCAGGGAGGGATCCGGGACCAGCGACTCCTCGGTGACCTCGTGTTCGATCCCCTCGCCGTGGCACACCGGGCAGGCCCCGACCACGGTGTTGGGGGAGAAGGAGTCCGAGTCCAGGTGCTCCGCGCCGGGCGGATAGGTCCCCGCGCGGGACAGGAGCATGCGCAGAGTGTTGGAGACCGTGGTCAGGGTGCCCACCGTGGAGCGCACGGACGGCGCGGTCCTCGGTTGGGCGAGCGCCACGGCGGGCGGCATGCCGGTGATGTCGTCCACTTCCGGGGCGGGGAGCTGCTGGAGGAGGCGGCGTGCGTACGGCGCGACCGACTCCAGGTACCGGTGCTGGGACTCGGCGTAGAGGGTCCCGAAGGCCAGTGAGGACTTCCCGGAACCCGAGACGCCGGTGAAGGCGACCAGGGCGTCACGGGGCAGCTCCGTGTCCACGTTCCTCAGGTTGTGGATGCGGGCGCCGCGCACCCGGATGCGGTCGTCGAACTCTGTCATGTCCCCAGATGTACCCGCTCGGGCCCGTCACCTCGACGGACGGGGGCGGCCCGGGGTCGGGCCGCCCCCGGTTCCGCGGGGGTTCGGAGACGCGTGGAGGGTCAGGACCCGGTGGTGGCTCGGGCGTCGTCGGTGCGGCGCAGACCCAGACGGCCGCGGGTGAACAGGGCGAGGAACACGGCCACGGCCAGGACCGCGGTGACCTCGAGCGTCCCGGCGGGGTCGCCCACGAGCATGCCCTTGAGTCCGGAGACGACGTTGACGGCGGCGTGGGCGATCACGACGGCGATCACGCCGCCGCGCGCGGAGTTGAAGATGTGGCCCAGGACGACTGTGAGTCCCACGCAGAGCAGGGCATAGGCGGGGAAGTACACCTCTGACTGGACCGTACCCGCCATCTCGAAGAGGGGGGCGTGCCACACGGCCCAGATCGCGCCGAGGGCCACGTTGGCGGCCAGCGGGGGCAGCGCCCCCTGGAGGCGGGGCAGAGCGAACCCGCGCCAGCCCAGCTCCTCGTTGCCGCCGCCGACCAGCGCGATGAGCACGAACTGGACCGGCACCCCCAGGAGCGCCGCCCTGAGCGCCTCCTCCTCGACCGTGGCCGTCCCCAGGAACACGGGGAGAGCGGCCGCTGCGGCGATGGCGAGGACGATCAGCGCGGTGATGGCGTAGGGCCGGACGCCTCCCCGGCGGCGAAGGGAGTGGCGCCGGAAGAGGGCGCCCACTCCGGAACGGCCCTGGGTGAAGGCGGTGACGAGGATCGCGGCCACCATCGGGCCGAAGGCTCCGACGAGGACGGCGGGTGTGGGGTCGCCGCCGTCAAGGAGCCGAGCGCCGAACCACCAGGCGGTCCAGGAGAAGGCGAAGGCGAGGACCAGGAAGGCGGTGAGGCCTCGCGGGTCGACGGCGGTGGTCCGCGAGGGGTCGGGTGCGGTGACGGGAGCGGGCGTGTTCGGACGTGGTGAGGAGATCTCGGTTGCCATGCAGAGAAACATACACTGTTGGATAGAATCCGACAACGTATGATTGCTTGTATGCTGTTGGACATGGATGAACAAGGCTCCGACCAGCGGATCGACAGCGTCTTCCACCGCCCCCAACGCCGCCGCCGTTCACAACCCGCGCTCAACAGGGAACGGATCGTCACCGCGACCATCACGCTGCTCGACCGCGAGGGCGCCTCCGCGCTGACCATGCGCAAGGTGGCCGCCGAACTCGGGGTGCACGCGACCAGCCTCTACTGGTACGTGGAGCGCAGGGAGGACCTCGTCGACCTGGCCGTGGACGAGGTCCTGGCCGAGGCGGCCGCCGGGCTGCCTGCGGCCGACACCCCCTGGGACAACGCCCTCAAGGAGACGGCCCAGCGGTTCTACACGGCGCTGACCTCGCACACCTGGGCCGCCGAGTTCGCGGGCTCACGCCCTCTCATCGGCCCGAACGCGGTCGCCCTGTCGAGACGGATCATCGAGGCGCTCGGAGTGCTCGGCGGCGAGGAGGAACGCCAGGCGGTGGCCATCCGCGCGGTGTCCAACCAGATCCTCGGCGCGGCCACCTCGGCCGTCGCCATGAGCGTGGCCAGGGCGGACCGCGTCGAGGAACACGAGGGTGCCGTCACGACGGCCTTGTCGGAGCCGGACGCCCTGGCCGTGGAGAACACCTTCTTCGACCAGACGCTGGACCTCATCGTGCGGGGGATCAGGGCCGGCGACGAGGCCTGACCGAGCAGGACGCCCGGTGTCCGACGCCGGGAACCACGGAGGCCCCGCTCCCCCTTGGGGGGAACAGGGCCTCCGCGTGCTGCGAGGGATCAGCCGGTGTAGTTGGGGTCCTGCTCGATCGGGGTGACCGGGCCGGCTTCGGCCACAGTGGGCTCCGACACCCTCTCCGGCTCGGCCGGAGCGGGAGCAGGCTCCTCGGGAGCGGGCGTGGGCTCCTCGGGAGCGGGCGTGGGCTCCTCGGGAGCGGGCGTGGGCTCCTCGACGGAGGGGTCCTCCGGGGTGACCGGGGCCTCCGCCGGAGCTTCGGGGGCGGGGAGAGCCGGGGACTCGTCCGACGCGAACGCCGGGGCGGCGCCGAAGAAGGCGGCCGCCATCGCGGCGACGATGAGCACTCGGGACTTCACGCGCATGGTTGACCTCTTGTCGTGTGTTCGGGTGGCCGCTCGGTGAGCGGTCATTCGTTGATCTCGACCGGAGTGCCGATCGGCAGGCGTTCGGCCATCCAGGTGACGTCGTCGTTGGACACCCGGATGCAGCCGTGGCTGACCTCGCCTCCCAGGCCCGACTCGTCGTCGGTGCCGTGCAGCCCGAGCTGGCCGGGGCCGCCCGCGAAGCTCTCCAGGGTGTCGGAGTGCCCGCTGAGGCCGAAGGCGAAGGCCCCGTACTCGCCGTCGGGGTCCGAGGGCCGCAGCAACTCGGTGAAGTAGTACTCACCGGGCGGCGTCGGAGTGTCGCCCGTACCGATGCCGATCGGGCCGGTCAGGACCTCCTCCTCGCCCTCGGTGACGGTGAGGGAGAACTCCGACATGTCGACCACCACGCGGTACGCGGTGACGGTGATCTCGACGTCGTCGGCCTCGATCCAGCCCGTGGATCCGTTGGGCCGCACTGGCAGGAGCACCTTCAGCCAGTCACCCCGAACCTGCTGGACGAGGAAGGCCCGGTCCGCGCCGAAGTCGTTCGGGTTGGCGAGGGTGTGCACGACCTCGCCGCCGTCCGGCTCGGAGCGGACCTCGATCTCGTCGGCGAGGACCGTAGCGACGTACGCACCCTCGGGCTCCGCCGCCACCTCAGTCCCAGCCGACTCCACGGGGACCTCCTCCGAGGGCCCCGACGACGAGCAGGCGGTCACGACGGCCAGTACGGCGACGGCGGCCAGGACGGGAAGTCTCCCGACGGGTCCACCGGGTATCAGGGATCGGCGCATGGGGTCCATCCGGTCGAGGGAGTCCGGCGGATCTCTCCGCGCCGGACACCATGAAGACTGGCCGAGGAATGTGAAGAACCCGTGTGGTCGCCGTGTGCGTCCCATGTGGTGACCTGCGGCGTCCCCCGACACTCCAGTTGGCCCAGCTCTCGGCGGTCGTACGATCGTCGGTGCCGGGGGTCCCGTCCCCGGTCGGCGAACGGAGGCCCTTCACGTGTGCGCGCATGTCCTGGTGGCCGAGGACGACGTGAACCAGGCCGAACTCATCCGGCGCTACCTGGAGCACGAGGGCCATACCGTCCGTGTGGTCCACAACGGCCGGTCCGTGCTGGAGGAACACCACCGCGACCGCCCCGACCTGATCGTGATGGACGTGATGATGCCGGTGATGAGCGGGTTGGAGGCGTGCCGTGTCCTGCGGGCCGAGTCCGACGTGGCGGTGCTGCTGCTGACCGCCCGGTCCACCGAGGAGGACCTGCTCACCGGGCTGGACCTGGGAGCGGACGACTACGTCACCAAGCCCTACAGCCCGCGCGAGCTCATGGCGCGGGTACGCACGCTGCTGCGCCGCTCCCGCACCCCGGTCCGGGACGAGGAGCGGGTGCTGGAGGCGGGCCCCATCACCGTGGACCCGGCCCGGCACATGGTGCGGGTCGACGGGGAACCGGTGCAGTGCACCCCCGTGGAGTTCCAGTTGCTCCAGGCCCTGGCGGTCCGACCGGGCCGGGTGCTGAGCCGGGCCCAGCTGTTGGAGCTCATCCACGGGATCAGCGGCTACATCACCAAACGCACCATCGACGTCCATGTGAAGAACCTGCGTCGCAAGATCGAGCCCGCCCCCCGGAAACCGGTCCGGCTGGTCACCGTCTACGGCGTGGGCTACAAGCTCGCGGTGCCCGAACGTGTCCGCTGACCGGCCGTGCGGGGGAGCACGATGGGCCTCCCTGCGGCACGGCCTCCTGTTCCGTCTGCTGGCGGGTTCGGTCCTGGTGGCGGTCTGCTCGATCACGGCGACGGCCTGGCTGTCGGTGCAGCGGACCTCGGAGTCCATCACCACCCAGCAAGGGGAGACCCTGACGGTGGACACTCACATCCACGACACCCTCCTCGGATACGCGGCCACCCACCAGGACTGGACGGGAGTGTCGGGGGCCGTCCGGGACCTGGCCGAGGAGACCGGGCGGCGGATCGTCCTCACCACCGAGGGTCGGGCGGTCGTCACCGACTCCGCCGTCCTGGCCAAGGGAGCGGGGGACCCCCCTCCGCTGCCCTCCCGGACGTCGTCGGTGGTGGACCCTCTGGCGGTGGACGTCACCCTGGTCGCCGGGAACGGTGACCGCATCGATCCGCGCGCGGTGGGTCCCTTCGCCCTCACGGAGGAGGAGCGCGGGTCACTGCGCGCCCAGGCCGAACAGGGGGCGTCCTGTCTGGAGGAGATCCACGCCATCCCCGCCGAGGTGGTGACCGGGCCGACCGGGCGCCCCGCGGTCGAGTCGGAACGCGGGGACGCCCACATCTGGGCCGACTGCGGCCTCGACACGCTCGATCAGCCGGTCGGCGGCGAAGAGGAGGCGCTGGCCGACCTCAACGCGCGCGCCTCCGACTGCGGCGACCCCGAAGCGAAACTCACCTACGCGATGGACGGCCGCACCGGGGGCCTCGTGATCACGGGGAGCCCGCACGTGCCGGCGCCGGTCCCGGACGACGCCCGCCCACCGGCCGCGCCCGAGGAGCCTGTCGCTCCCGATCCGGAGGACCCCCCGGAGGCCGCCGATCCGGGAGAGGAGGTCCCCGTCCCCGGACCGGCGCACCCGAACGAGGAGGAGCCCGCCGTTCCCTCGCACGCACCGGGTCCAGTCGAACCGGACACGGGACCGGCAGAGGAGGCTCCGGAGGCCTGGACGTCCCCTGGCGAGGAGGACCCGGGCCCCGTCGGCGCCGAGAGCCTGACGTGGTCGAGGGTCGAACTGGGCCCGGAGGCCGCCGCCTGCCTGGACGCCGCCCGACGCGCCCAGCTCGACCCCCACGTGGCTCCCGCCGCGCTGCTGTTCATCGACGACCCCGCCGAGGGACCCGAGGCGGGGCTCTCACTGTCCCGTGAGGGCGCCCTGCGCCTGGGTGGCGTGGTGTTGCTGATCCTGGTGTTGACCGTGGTGGTGAGCACCACCCTGGCGACCCGGCTGCTACGCCCCGTGCGCGCGCTCACTGACGCGGTGAACCACATGAGGGCGGGTGGTGGGCCCACCGCCCGGGTGGAGGTCCGCGACGCCGGGGAGATCGGCCGCCTCGCGGAGGCGTTCAACGAGATGTCCGAGCACCTGGAGCGGGCCGAGGACCAACGCAAGGCGATGGTGAGCGACGTGTCGCACGAGCTGCGGACGCCGCTGAGCAACCTGCGCGGCTGGCTGGAGGCGGTCCAGGACGGAGTGGTCGATCCCGACCCGGACCGCATGGAGATGCTGCTCGGAGAGACCCTGCTGCTCCAGGCGGTCATCGACGACCTCCAGGACCTCGCCCTGGCCGACTCCGGGCGGCTGCGCCTGGCCCCGGAACCGGTGGAGGTCGGTCCGCTCGTCGGCCGGGTGATCGCGGGCCACGAGCTGCGCGCGGAGGAGGCCGGGGTGCGCCTGGTCGACCAGTCGCGCGACGTGACCCTCGTCGCCGACCGCACCCGGATGCTCCAGGTGCTGGGGAACCTGGTCGGCAACGCGCTACGGCACACCCCGGAGGGCGGGACCGTCACCGTGCAGGTGTACCGGGCGGGCCCGGACGCGGTGATCCGGGTGGTCGACACCGGGGTCGGCATCGCCGAAGAGGACCTGCCGCACGTCTTCGACCGGTTCTGGCGGGCGGACCGGTCCCGCAACCGACGTACCGGAGGCAGTGGCCTCGGGCTGGCCATCGTGCGCGGACTCGTGGAGTTGCACGGTGGTTCGGTGACGGCGGACAGCACGGTCGGGGAGGGGACGGCCTTCAGCCTCAGGATGCCCCTCGCTGGTCCCTCCGCCGGGTAGGCGCAAGTCGACATGGCGACTCGGAGGGGTGTCGACAAAGAGCCGAGTCGATCCGGCGACACACGAGGGCGGAGCCGGTACGGCGCCCTGGCTTCCAGGGGGACTAGGGTCGCGTCGGCACCGCGAAACCGCCCCGCAGGGCACGGCGACGCGGCGGTGACGCTCCCACCCCCCGGCGACCACGGGTCGCCCCGCGAGCACCCACGCCTTCCAACGAACGTTCGACTGACGAAACGCGGGCTGATGACGGATCGGGACGCTCCCTACCTGGTGGGCCTGTTCGCGCTGACCGTGGCCACCGGAATCGTGGACGCGGTCAGCTACCTCGCACTGGACTACGTCTTCACCGGCAACATGACCGGGAACGTGCTCTTCGTGGGGTTCGGGATCGGCGGATCCGACAGTGTTCCCCTGCTGAGCAACGCGACCGCCCTCGCCGGGTTCCTCGCCGGCGCCATCGCCGCCGGACGCCTCGTGCGCGGCCGGACGCACGAGACGCGACTACCGACCGCCCACCTGCTGCTGCTCACCGGTACCTCGGTCGCGGTCGTGGGGATCGGCCTCGCCTGGCTCCTGCTGGGCGGTCTCACGGGCGGATGGCTCCTGGGCCTGACCGCGTTCCTCGCGGTGGCGATGGGCATACAGGCGGTCGCCGCCCGGGGCGCGGCGATCCCCGACGTCAACACGGTGGTCATCACGAGCACGCTGGTGAACTTCGCCCTGGACAGTCCGCTGGCCGGTGGCACGGGGGAGAAGTGGGTGCGCCGCGCCGGTGCGGTGGTCTCCATGGGAGCCGGAGGCGCGATCGGCGCGATCCTCGTGAACTTCTGGTCCGGTGCGGGGGCCCTGCTCGTCGGTGGCGTGTGCATGGGCGCTGGCACCCTCGCGCTGGCCGCAGCGCGGCGCCAACGCCGCTGAGACCCCTGCGGGTCGTCCCCTGGCCGCCGGGGGCAGCGGTTTGGGGAGAAGGCCAGGGGCTACGCGAGTGACGAGCGGACGGCGGCGGGCGCGCAGCAGAGAAGGCTGCCGCTCGGGTCCCGTGGGTCGAACCGAGCGACGTCGCACCGCTGGTCCGTTTCCCTCGCAAAGGCAGGCGGAGCGTATCCGGCCAGGTCTTGATGTCGGTGATCGCCGTGCGGGGCCCTCACGGTACAACGCCGTTTGGAGCTGGCGGTGCGCTCCGCCCCCGTCCGTCCCCTCGGGGGAGCAGAGGTGTCCCCGGTGCCGGGAAGGATGTCAGGAACGCTCACCAGGCCCCAATGGGGCGGGCGGCAGGTCTCACGACCTCTCTTCGGGGTGGAAACAGGGCGAGGAGGCTCCCACGGAGAGAGTGCCCTCGTCACTCACACGCAGGGTCATCCCGAACCCGTCCTCGACGTTGCGCACCGAGATCGAGAGCTTGTCGGGACGTCGGTCACTCGTGACCTCGTACCCGTTGTCGGACCAGTACTGGTGCAGTGCCTCGGCGTTGGCATCGTTGTCTTCGGGATCGAGGTCGCGAAGCCAGTAGATGTGGCTGGCGGAGACGGGCTCGTTCTCGCCGCCGCCCTCACAGCCACCGAAGTTCGGTTGTCCCAGGGGCTCCAACCGGACGTCCCCGGGGAGTACGGCCACCGCGTCGTTGATGTGCTCGTCGATCTTCTCAACGGCCTCGTCCTCGTTGATCAGGTCCTCCGCAACGGGGTCGGGTGTGGCTTCGGTCTCGGGTGCGGATCCGCAGCCCGCCACCGTGAAGGCGAGTACGGAGAAAGCGGCCACAGTCTTCCAGTTCGTCATTCCGTTCCTGGTTCTCCATCGGCGCTCGCGGCGGGTCAGAGGACGCCTCGAACGAATTCTCCCAAGTATTCGACGGACTTGCCGCTCGCGTCGTTGCCGGACTCCTGGGGCGGGTCGTAGTACTCCGAGTGCGCGGGTCCGAACGGGAACGATCCGCCCGTGGACCCCTCGTTGGACTCGAAGGTGGTGGCTCCGAACTCCTCCGCGAACGGGTCGGGGCCGTGGATGAAGTCAGGGGTCAGGTCGTTGATCTTGTCGTTCTCGGCCGTGGAGACGTGGACGTCCTCCGGGAGGAACCCGAGTTCGGAGACGTGTTGGGCCTTGACGCCGGGGCTTCCGACGAAGGCGATCTGGTCGGCGTCCAGGCCCTGCTCGCTCATGGCAGTGTGCCCGACCACGGTGCTGCCGTAGCTGTGCCCGATGACCGTGTTGTGCGAGGGCGAGGCCCCCTCGTGGGTGGCACGGAGCCCGGTCTGGAAGCGACTCAGTTCGTCGACCGCGCCCTCGGCACGATCCTCGGACACGGCTTCGGTCACCGACGGTGCGTCGTAGCCGATCCAACTGATGACCGCCGTCTGCTCGGACTCGCTCAATCGGTTGGCCTCGTCCGCGATGTCCGCAGCGTTACCCGATCGACCGTTCACGTTCTCCCAGGTGTTCGTGGTCCCGGGAACCATCGTCGCGACGTTGTCCGCGGTGTCGGGGTTGCCGTGGGAGACGATGGCGCGTCCGTTGTCCCCCCTCTCGAAGGCCAACAGGTACTGGCCGGTGTCGACCGAGCTGTCCCCGAGGTCGTTGAGCAGTGTCTCGACGACGCCCTTCTCGGCCTCCAGCTCCTCGATCTGATTGTCCAGGATCCGTCGTTGTCCGTCGTGGCCGGGGCCGTTGCTCAGGGCTTCCCGCTCCTCCCTGAGGTCGTCGATCTCGGTGTCGATCCTGTCGGGTTCCTCTGCCAGGTGGTCGCGGTTGAGCTGGTCGCGTACGTCGGCGGGGATGCCGTCCAGTTCCCGGAGGAGGTCGGGGTCGTCGGCCATGGCCTGTTCACGCTCTTCTTCGGACAGGGAGTCCCACCAGGCGTTGACCAGGTGGGGCGGTTCGCTGCCGTCGATCTCGTCCGGCACCATCGCGGGGTAGTGGTCCCCGTAGGTGGCGATCTGCCCGGCCGTGAGCAGCCCCGCCTCGACCATGCGCTCCAGGGTCTCCTTGCTGGGCCCGGTGCGCAGCTCGATCTTGGTCCGTTCGGCGCGGGTCATCAGAGTGCCCCAGATACCGGCGTGCTCCGAGCGCAGTTCCTCGCGAGTGACCGCCAGCCGATCGGCCTCGGTCTCGCCGCCGAACAGCTCCAGAACCGCCTGACCGATGACGTATTCGGAGCCCATGCCCCTGAGTGCCTGGATGTCGGCCTTGGCCTGTTGCCAGCGTTGCACGATGTCGGCACGGTCGGTGAGGTAGGTGTCGATGTCCCCGGCCCACAGCCGCAGGATCCCGGCGCCGTAGGTGAGGGCCTTGGAGGCCTCCTCCCACGCCATGAGCTCGTCGGCGGAGGCGGAGCTGATGTCCCAGGCGATGCGGTCGGTGAACTGGTTCGCGGAGGAACGCATCTGGCTGTCGGTGTCGCCCGACTGGCCCAGCATGTCCGCGTGCAGTTCATCGAGCTCTTCGGCGCCCGAGCGGATCGTCGGAGGGTCGGCCTCGATCGTGTCCGGCAGACCGAGGGTCATGTCCTCGACACTGGTCATGGGGGACTTCTCTCAGGGGGTCAGAAGTTGATCGGGATGTCGAGTTCTTCGAGCCCCTCTCGGAACTCGTCCGCGTTCTCGGAGTCCGTGGCGGCGATCTCCAGGACCGATCCCTGGACGTTCTGCGCGAGCGCGATACCGCTACGGGCCGTCGCCTGGATGTCCTCCAGGGTGTTGTCCCCGTAGGTGGACAGGCCCGAGGTCACGTAGGAGGACACCGGGCCGCGCAGGCTCTCCAGGATCGTTTCGAACCTGCCACCGAGGAGGGCCATGGTCTCGGCGAGCAGTTCGGCCGCTTCCGCCTGGGGGAGGGCGTCGACACTCACGCCGGCTTCGTCGGACATGGGATTCCCGGGGGGTGGGGGGCAGGGGTTACGCCGACCGTACTCATCGGAACACAGGTGAGGGATGAGCTCATCTGTCTCGCGTCTTCGCCCTGAGCTGCATGGATGACCACTCGGGTGAGAACGCAAGACCGGGGCCGATTGTGGCCACCTCCCCGCCGGGAGGGACCAAGGCCCCTGGACGGGTTCCGCGACCGGATCCGCCGCCACTCCCACCGGGCGGCACGAGTCGACATGGCGACTCGGCGTGGTGTCGACAAAGCGCCCGGGCGACCCCGGCCAGTCCGCTTGGTCGTGGGAGGTCCGTGTCCACTCAGGGCATGAAAAAAGACCCCCCGAAGGGAGTCTTTTCGCTGGGTGGGCGTACCAGGACTTGAACCTGGGGCCTCATCCTTATCAGGGATGCGCTCTAACCGACTGAGCTATACGCCCGCGTTCCGTGTGGAACTCTACCGCATCCCGAGGGGCGGAGCGAACCGGAAACCTCGGGTGGAGAGGAGGTGCGCGGCCCTGCCGCGTCCCTCTTCACCTTCGATTTTAGCGGGTTTCGGGAGTGCTCTGGACGGGTCGGGCCCGGCCCCTCGGAGAGGGACCGGGCCCGGCCCGAGACGGAGGGCTACTCGGCCTCGGAGAGCGTGACGTCGACGCCACCGACCAGGTCGGAGACCAGGTTGTAGAGCATCGCGCCCACCGTGGACAGGGCCGTGATCAGCACGACGTTCAGCGCGCCGATCACACCCGTGTAGCCGAGCACGCGGCCCGGGGAGAACCAGGCGGCCGGGTTGAGGCCCAACTCGTCCTCTCCGCCGTCACCCTCCAGGAGGGCGTTGATCATGTTGGTCAGTTCGTCGAACACACCCAGCATCGACAGCGTCGCGTAGATCACCGCGACCGCGACGAACAGGATGATGAAACAGACGAGGGAGACCACGAAGGCGAACTTCATGACCGACCACGGCTCCACGCGGGAGACGGTCAGGTGGGCCTTGCGGCTCGCCAGGGTCGCCTTGACCGCGCTCGGGCCCGCGGGAGTGGACTCCTCCTCGGGCTCGGCACGCGACTCGGTTGCCTCCGGCTCCGGGGTCACGGCCTCCGAGGAGTCCTCAGCGGTCGCTCCCGCCGTCTCCACGTCCGCGTCACCGGCGGTGGCAGCCGCGTCGGACTCGTTGCTGGTGGTGTTCCGCTGGTTCTCAGACATAGAAACGTTACCGCTGGACTTTCGTTGAGACGAGTCGATCCATGTGTCCCGCGGGGCCGCCGAAACGCACCCCACGGGACGTACTGGGCTTAACGCGCAGTCTAGGCCTCGGGGTTGCCTTCACCCGCGACCCGCTCGCCCGTGTCGGCGTTGGCGGCCTCGACGGCGTCGGCGACCTCCTCGGCCTCGGCCTCCTCAGCGGCCTCGGCGTTCGCGGCGACGGCCACGATCTTGTTGCCCTTGTCCAGGTTCATCAGCCGGACACCCATGGTGGTGCGCCCGGAGCGCTTCACCTCGGCGGCGCCGGTGCGGATGACCCCGCCGGCGGAGGTGATCGCGAAGATCTCGTCCACCTCCGGGTCCACCATGAGGGCACCGACCAGCTTGCCCCTGGCCTCCACGACCTTGGCGGTCAGCACGCCCTTGCCACCGCGGTTCTGCACCGGGTACTGCTCCGAGGGGGTCCGCTTGGCGTACCCGTTCTCGGTCGTGACCAGCACGTCGGTGGAACCGTCGTCGGGGCGGATGACGTCCATGGAGAGCAGGTAGTCGCCCTCCAGGAACCGCATGCCGATCACACCGCTGGTGGCGCGGCCCATGGGCCGCAGCGACTCGTCGGAGGCCGGGAAGCGGATCGCCTGGGCGTCGCTGGAGATCAGCAGCAGGTCGTCGTCGGGGAAGACCAGGCGCGCCGCGATCAGCTCGTCCTCCTCGCGGAGGTTGATCGCGATGATGCCCGCCGCGCGCGCGGAGTCGAAGTCCTCCAGGCGCGACTTCTTCACCAGGCCCTCGCGGGTGGCCAGCACCAGGTACGGCGCCGCCTCGTAGTCGCGCAGCGCCATGATCTGCGCGATCTCCTCACCCGGCTGGAAGGGCAGCAGGTTGGCGACGTGCTGGCCACGGGCGTCACGAGCGGCCTCCGGCAGCTCGTAGGCCTTCGTCCGGTACACCCGGCCCTGGTTCGTGAAGCACAGGATCCAGTGGTGGGTGGTGGTGACGAAGAAGTGCTGGACGATGTCGTCCTGCTTGAGCTGGGCACCCCGCACGCCCTTGCCGCCGCGCTTCTGCGCACGGTAGTTGTCGATGCGGGTGCGCTTGGCGTACCCACCGCGGGAGATCGTGACGACCACGTCCTCCTCGGCGATGAAGTCCTCCATGCGCATGTCACCCTCGAACGGGATGATGTGCGTGCGCCGCTCGTCGCCGTACTTGTCGACGATCTCGCCCAGCTCATCGCGGATGATGGTCCGCTGGCGGGGGTCCGAGGAGAGGATGTCGTTGTAGTCGGTGATGAGCGCCATCAGCTCGTCGTACTCGGCGGTCAGAGCGTTGCGCTCCAGCGCGGCGAGCTTGCGCAGCTGCATGTCGAGGATGGCGCGCGCCTGGATGTCGTCGATCTCCAGCAGGCCCATCAGGCCGGTGCGCGCGTCGTCGGCCGAGGCGCTGCCCCGGATGAGGGCGATGACCTCGTCGATCCGGTCCATCGCCCGGAGCAGGGCACGCAGGATGTGCGCCCGCTCCTCGGCCTTGCGCAGCAGGTACTTCGTCCGGCGGACGATGACCTCGACCTGGTGCTTGACCCAGTGGCGGATCATCTGGTCCAGGCGCAGGGTGCGCGGCACCCCGTCGACCAGGGCCAGCATGTTCGCGCCGAAGGTCTCCTGGAGCTGGGTGTGCTTGTACAGGTTGTTCAGCACGACCTTGGCGACGGCGTCGCGCTTGAGCACGATGACCAGGCGCTGACCGGTGCGGCCGCTGCTCTCGTCGCGCACGTCGGCGATGCCGGTGATCTTGCCGTCCTTGACGAGGTCGGCGATCTTCAGGGCGAGGTTGTCCGGGTTGACCTGGTAGGGCAGCTCGGTGATGACCAGGGTCTGGCGGCCCCGGCCGTCCTCCTCGACCTCGACCACGGCGCGCATGGTGATGGAGCCGCGCCCGGTCCGGTAGGCCTCCTCGATCCCGCGCTTGCCCACGATGAGTCCGCGCGTGGGGAAGTCGGGGCCCTTGACCCGGGCGATGAGCTGGTCGAGCAGCTCCTCGTCCTCGACCTCGGGGTTGTCGAGGTACCAGTTGACGCCGTCGGCGACCTCGCGCAGGTTGTGCGGCGGGATGTTGGTGGCCATGCCGACCGCGATCCCCGAGGAGCCGTTGACCAGCAGGTTCGGGAAGCGGGCGGGCAGCACGACGGGCTCGGAGGAGCGGCCGTCGTAGTTGGGCCGGAAGTCGACGGTCTCCTTGTCGATGTCCCGGAGCATCTCCATGGCCAGCGGTGCGAGCTTGCACTCGGTGTAGCGCATGGCGGCGGCCGGGTCGTTGCCCGGCGAGCCGAAGTTGCCGTTCGGGTCGACCAGCGGCATCCGCATCGACCACCACTGGGCCAGGCGGACCAGGGTGTCGTAGATGGCGCTGTCACCGTGCGGGTGGTAGTTACCCATCACGTCACCGACGACGCGGGCGCACTTGAAGTAACCGCGGTCGGGACGGTACCCGCCGTCGTACATCGCGTACAGCACGCGCTGGTGGACCGGCTTGAGGCCGTCACGGACGTCGGGGAGGGCCCGGCCGACGATGACCGACATCGCGTAGTCGAGGTAGCTGCGCTGCATCTCGACCTGGATGTCGACGGGTTCGATCCGGTCGGTCACGCGCGACAGGGACTCGACACTGGAGTCCCCGCCCTCAGGGGCGTCGGGGTTGTTCGCATCCGTCACGGATGTCGATCCCTTCTACGAAGCTTGCTGGAGCACGGGTGGGAGCGGGGGACCTAGATGTCCAGGAAGCGGACGTCCCTGGCGTTGCGCTGGATGAAGGCGCGCCGCGACTCGACGTCCTCACCCATGAGCACGCTGAACATCTCGTCGGCCTGGGCCGCGTCCTCCAGGTTGACCTGGTCGAGAACACGGCGGTCCGGGTCCATCGTGGTGTCCCACAGCTCGTTGGCGTTCATCTCGCCCAGACCCTTGAAGCGCTGCACCATGTCGCGCGGGCGCGGGTCCCTCTTGCCATCGGCGATCCCGGCCTCGATGACCCGGTCGCGCTCGGCGTCGGAGAAGGCGTAGCTGGCGTCGCTGCCCTTCTGGTCCCACTTGATCTTGTAGAGCGGCGGGCGGGCCAGGTAGACGTTCCCGGCCTCGACCAGCGGCTTCATGAAGCGGAACAGCAGGGTGAGCAGCAGCGTCCTGATGTGCTGGCCGTCGACGTCGGCGTCGGCCATCAGGATGATCTTGTGGTACCGCAGCTTCTCGGCGTCGAACTCCTCGTGGATTCCGGTGCCCAGGGCGGTGATGATCGCCTGGACCTCGTTGTTCTTGAGGATGCGGTCGATCCGCGACTTCTCGACGTTCAGGATCTTGCCGCGGATGGGCAGGATGGCCTGGTTGTGCGGGTTGCGACCACCCTTGGCGGAGCCACCGGCCGAGTCACCCTCGACGATGTAGACCTCGCACTCCTCCGGCTTGGTGGACTGGCAGTCCGACAGCTTGCCCGGGAGGGAGGTGGTCTCGAGGAGGGTCTTGCGGCGGGTCAGGTCGCGAGCCTGGCGGGCGGCCACGCGGGCGCGGGCGGCCTGGCTGGCCTTGGACACGATGTCCTTGGCCTCGCCGGGGTTGCGCTCGAACCAGTCGCGCAGGTGCTCGTTGGTGACCTTCTGGACGAAGGACTTGGCCTCGGTGTTGCCGAGCTTCGTCTTGGTCTGGCCCTCGAACTGCGGGTCCGCGAGCTTGACCGAGATGATCGCGGTCAGGCCCTCACGGATGTCGTCACCGGTGAGGTTGTCCTCCTTCTCGCGCAACAGCTTCTGGTCCCGGGCGTACCGGTTGACCAGCGTGGTGAGCGCGGAGCGGAAACCCTCCTCGTGCGTGCCGCCCTCCGCCGTGTTGATGGTGTTGGCGAAGGTGTGCACGGACGAGGTGTAGGACTGGTTCCACTGCATGGCGATCTCGACCGCGATGCCCTCGCCGTCCTCCTCGAAGGAGATGATCGACGCGTGCGCCGGCTCCTTCTTGGCGTTGATGTGCCGGACGTAGTCCGACAGACCCTCCTCGTAGTGGAAGGTGTTGACCACGGGACCTTCGTCCGTGTGGTCGGGCCGCTCGTCGCGGATGGTGATGGACAGCCCCTTGTTGAGGAAGGCCATCTCCTGCATCCGGCGGGCGAGCGTCTCGAACGAGAACGTGGTGGTCTCGAAGATGTCCGCGTCGGCCCAGAAGGTGATCTGGGTACCGGTGTCGTCGGTCGCCTCGCCCTTGACGAGGTCGCCCGTGGGGGCGGTCATCTCGTAGTGCTGGCGCCAGACGTGACCCTGCTGGCGGATCTCCACGTCCAGTGCCGTGGAGAGCGCGTTGACGACGGAGATGCCGACACCGTGCAGACCGCCGGAGACCGCGTAGGACTTTCCGTCGAACTTGCCACCCGCGTGCAGCGTGGTGAGGACGACCTCCACGGCCGGACGCTTCTCCACCGGGTGGATGCCGACCGGGATGCCGCGGCCGTTGTCGGCCACCCTGATCCCGCCGTCGGCGAGCAGCGTCACCTCGATGGCGTCGGCATAGCCCGCCAGGGCCTCGTCGACAGAGTTGTCGACCACCTCGTAGACCAGGTGATGCAGACCCCGCTCGCCGGTGGAGCCGATGTACATACCCGGGCGCTTGCGTACTGCCTCGAGCCCTTCGAGAACCGTGATTGATCCTGCGTCGTAGGCCAAGTGGGAACACCCTCCTGCTGGGGACGCCTGTCGGCAGCGGTCGAGCGGACGACGGTCAACCCACGACAGGGTGATCGGAGGGCCGACTTGCCGCGACACCTGGGGGATCACCGTTCGCCGCACGGGCCGTCCGCCCACCCTCTACATGGGAGCGTGATACCGGCTACAGGCGTCTGAAGAACCGTCTCCATGATACCCCGCCCGGTGCGACAAAGTGGCATTGGCGGCCCTGTGCCGCTCCAGAACGAACGTTCGGGGCGGGAGCCGAGTCCCTACACGCGGGAGACCCCTTGCGCAAGTCCCGGCGCGGTTGAGTGGCCTTCGCAAGGCCTCCGCGCCTGCCCGGTACGACGCCACTGGAGGGAAGGGGTCTCGCACCCGGGGAGCGCGCGTCGGAGCGGACGTCGGTGTACCGCGCGGGACTCCCAGGTCACAGACGTGCCGAGGGCAACAGGGGGCAATCCGGACGGTGTCACCGTCGACGAAAACCCGGCCCCTTGACCTTGATCGCGATGACCGTGCCGTCGCCGAGTTCCTCGTTCAGGCGGCGCATCAGGTCCCGAACCATCGCTCGCGCGTGGGCCGCCATCGTCGGTGAATCGGCGACGACAACGAGTTCGCCTTCCGAATAACTCTCCGGCCGCAGGTGTTCGGCATTGAAATCACCAACGATGTCCGCCCAGCGGCCGAACACGCCGCCGATGGCGACCTGTTCCTGCCAGCCGTGTTCGATCAGCCAGGTGCGCACCGCGTCGCCGAACAACTGCGGCTCGTTTCGTGACCGCAACCGGCCACGCCTGCGGTTCCGGTTCATGCCCCGGGGGACGGCGCCGCGCTCGCGGGCCTCCGCGCGAGCCCGGGCCAGAGCCTGGCGCGCCAGGTCGGCGCCGGAGGCCGGGGGAGTGTCAGGGACCGGGGGGGCCTGCGGCGCGGTCGGCGAACCGTTGTCCACAGGGTGTGGACGAACCGCGCCGGACGGAGCCCCGGCGACGTCACGGCCGGAGGCGGGATCCACAGGCTGTGGAGAACCCTCACGCACTCTCGACCACCCCCTCACGCACGCCGAACCGCGCACCGTCCAGCTCCACCGGGATGTCCTCGGCGACCGCCGCCGTCACCAGTACCTGCTCGGTGTCGCGCACCCGCTCGGTCAGCCTGCGGCGGCGCTCGGAGTCCAGTTCGGCGAAGACGTCGTCCAGGATGAGGACCGGGTCGTCACCGTCGGCCCGCAGCAGCTCGAACGCGGCCAGCTTGAGCGACAGGGCGTACGACCACGACTCACCCTGGCTGGCGTACCCCTTGGCGGGCAGGTCACCGAGCTGGAGGTGCAGGTCGTCGCGGTGCGGGCCGACCAGGCTGACGCCCCGCTGGAGCTCCCGGTCACGCGTTCGCTCCATGGCCTCGCGCAGGAGGTCCACGAGCTGTGGGCGATCGTGCGGGAGTTCTCCGCCCTCCTCGATCCAGGAGCTCCGGTAGGTGGGCACGGCCGGGCCACCGGAGTCGGTAAGCCCCGCGTACGAGTGCGCGATCAGCGGACGCAGCTCCTCCACCAGCGCCAGTCGCGCCGCCAGAAGCTCCGCCCCGGTCTCGGCCAGGTGGGAGTCCCAGACCTCCAGCGTGCTCAGGTCCGGGGTGGCCCGCTGACGCAGCCGCGCCGAGGCCGACTTCAGCAGGGCGTTGCGCTGCTTGAGCACCCGCTCGTAGTCCGAGCGCACCCCCGCCATCCGGGGAGCGCGCGCCACCAGGAGGTCGTCGAGGAACCGGCGCCGCTCCCCGGGGTCGCCCTTGACCAGGGCCAGGTCCTCGGGGGCGAAGAGCACCGTCCGCAGGATGCCCAGCACGTCGCGGGGGCGCCCGGCAGCCCCACGGTTGACCCTGGCGCGGTTGGCGCGGCCCGGGTTGATCTCCAGGTCGACCAGCATGTCCCGGCCGTCACGGACGACCTTGGCGCTGACGATGGCGCGCGGAGCACCCTGGCGGACCAGGGGGGTGTCCGAGGAGACCCGGTGGCTGCCGAGGGTGGCGACGTACCCGATCGCCTCGACGAGGTTGGTCTTGCCCTGACCGTTGGACCCGACGAACACGCTCACGCCGGGTTCGAGTCGCAACTGGGCCGTCTCGTAGGAGCGGAAATCGGCCAGTTGCAGGTGGGCGACGTACATCCGGCCTTCCTCCTGGAACGGGGGAGCGGGAAACGGTGGGGAGGGTCCGAGTGGAAACGCCACCCGGGGTCGGTCCGGTGTCCCGGACCGACCCCGGGTGGCGGAGCGGGCGCGGTCAGCCCTGCTCGGAGTCCTTGGGCCCGGCCTTGGTGACGGCGTGCCCGCCGAACTGGTTGCGCAGGGCGGCCACGACCTTCATGGCCTCGCTGTCGTCCTGACGGGACGCGAACCGCGCGAAGAGGGACGCGGTGATCGCCGGGGCGGGGACCGCGAGGTCCACGGCGGCCTGGACGGTCCAGCGGCCCTCGCCGGAGTCCTGCACGTACCCGCGCAGCTCGGACAGGTCCGGGTCCTCCTCCAGGGCGCGGCCCAGCAGGTCCAACAGCCAGGAGCGCACGACGGTGCCCTCACGCCAGCTCTCGAAGGTACCCGGGACGTCCTTGACGATCCCGGAGGCGACCATCAGCTCGTAGCCCTCGGCGAAGGACTGCATCATGCCGTACTCGATGCCGTTGTGGACCATCTTCACGAAGTGGCCCGCGCCGACCGCACCGGCGTGCACGAAGCCGCCGCCGTCGTCGGGGGTCAGGGAGTCGAAAACGGGGCGCAGGCGCTCCACGTCCTCGGCTCGGCCGCCGACCATGATCCCGTAGCCGTTCTGGCGGCCCCACACACCGCCGCTGACACCCGCGTCGACGTAGCCGACACCCCGGGCCGCCAGCGCCTCGGCGCGTGGCGCGTCGTCGACGTAGTGGGTGTTGCCGCCCTCGACGACGATGTCGCCCTCGGAGAGGAGGTCGCCGAGCTCGGAGACGATCGTGGCCGTCGGGTCGCCGGACGGGACCATCACCCACACCACGCGGGGGGCTTCGAGGCGGCCGACGAGCTCCGACAGGGTCTCGACGTCGCGCTCACCGGGGGAGACGTCGTAGCCGACGACCTCGTGCCCCTTCTCACGCAGGCGGGCGGCCATGTTGCCGCCCATCTTGCCGAGACCGATCATTCCGAGTTGCATGTGTGGACTCCCCTAGGGCACCTGCGGACATGTGGAAGCCGACCGGCCCGTGGCGCTGTGCACGGGCCGGGCGGCGGACGCTCGTCGGTGGAACGGGCGTTCCGGTCAGCCGGAGAGGCGGACCGGCATGATCAGGTAGCGGTACTCGGGGGAAGCACCCTCCTCAGCGGGCTTCCCGGTGAGGATCGCGGGCTTGGTCGAGGTGGTGAAGTGCAGGCGGGCCACGTCGGTGCCGATGGCGCCCAGCCCGTCCAGCAGGAACCCGGAGTTGAAGGCGATCTGGATGTCCTCGCCGTCCAGGTCCGCCTCCAGGGTCTCCACGGCCTGCGCGTCCTCGCCGGTGCCCGCCTCCAGGACCAGCGCGCCCTGGGAGAAGGCCAGGCGCAGCGGGGTGTTGCGCTCGGCGACCAGCGAGACGCGCTTGACGGCCTCGACGAACTCGGAGCGGCTGACCTCGGCCACGGTGTTGAAGGTGTCCGGCAGCAGCGCGCGGTACTTGGGGAACTCGCCGTCGAGCAGGCGCGTGGTGGTCCGGCGGCCGCCGCCCTCGAAGCCCATCATGCCCTCGCCGGACTCGCTGCCCGCCAGGGCGATGGCGACCTCGGCTCCGGAGGTGAGCGACTTGGCGGTGTCGTGGAGGGTCTTGGCCGGGACCAGCGCGACGGCGGACAGGTCCGGGTTCTCCGGCTTCCAGCTGAGCTCGCGGACGGCGAGGCGGTAGCGGTCGGTGGAGGCGAGGGTGATGGTCTCGCCCTCGATCTCGACGCGGATGCCGGTGAGCATCGGGAGCGTGTCGTCACGGCCGGCCGCAACGGCGACCTGGCTGACGGCGGCGGCGAACGCGTCGCTGCCGATGGTCACGCTCACGCCGGGCATCTCCGGGAGGGACGGGTAGTCCTCGACCGGCATGGTGTTCAGGGTGAACTTGGCGCTTCCGCAGCTCACGACGACCTTCGGGCCGTCCGTGGAGATCTCCACAGTCTGTGGAGGAAGGTTGCGGGTGATCTCGGCAAGGAGACGGCCGGAGACCAGGGTCTGCCCCGGCTCCTCGATCTCGACGTCCACCGAGACCTGCGCCGAGACCTCGTAGTCGAAGCCGGACAGGCGGACGCGCTGGCGGTCGTCGACCTCACCGGCGTCCAGCAGGATTCCGGCGAGGACCGGTACAGAGGGGCGCGTCGGCAGTGTGCGCGCTGTCCAGGCGACAGCGTCGGCCAGTACGTCGCGTTCGACCCGGAACTTCACTTTCCGACTCTCTTTCCGCCCGACCGGGGACCGGTCGCAGCCTCAACGTTGCAGCTCGTGGGTGTCTCGTGGGTCCGCCGGGGGGTTGTTTCCCCAGGGTGTGGACGGCGTCCGCAGCGAGGGCGGACCGTGCCGCCGGAGCGGTCTCGGACTCCGTAGGGGTCACCGCTCAGACCGGGCGGCGGAGGACAGGGGCGAGACCACACGTTACCCGGATTCACCCGCTGCCGCTGCCAGCTCCGGACTGACCCGCCGTCACCTCGATCTCAGGCGTTTGTCCACAGATTTTCCGCGAAGCTGTTTTGACGCCACATCTTGGTTACTGAAGGTGCGTAGTAGTAGTAGGGCCTGTGGATAATGTGGATAACCCTTGTTCTCGCAGGTCAGACCGCGAATTTTTGTCCACAGGCCCTGTGGATGACCCTGTGCGTAACTCGGGCCTCCTGTGGACAAGTCGAGGGCCCCACAGCTTGTCCACAGACCGTCCACAGGTTCGTCCACAGCTTTTCCCCAAGTTGTCCACAGTGCCCTGTGGTTCGGTGGTCCGACCATCGGCGACGGTGTCCACAGGGCGACCCTGGGTTACCCACAGGCTCGAAGCTGTTGTCCACAGGTTATCCACAGGGTTGTCCACAGAATTCGACCCTTCCCTGTGGATAACTTCGCCGAGAAATCCCAAAACTTTTTTTCGGAGCCCGACGCAGACCGCGCGAACCTGGACAAAGACTCTGTGCACAGGGTTTTCCACAGGCCCTTGTCGAACCACCTGCCCGGAACTCCGTCGCGGCCCAGGCCAGACCCCCCGCGAACTCCGTTGTGGCCAGGGCAACAGACCCCGGATGCCCTGGAAACCAGGGGAAACGGTGCGTGTCCGGCACGGACGGTGCGGCTCGGCGACGAGACGGACTTACCTCTCCCCGGGGTGCCAACACCCACACAAGCCTGTGGATAACTCGGTGTGGGCGGTTCCCGGGGGAGCCTCGGCGACTGTGGACAAGTGCGGAACCGTCGCACGGAGGGGCGAGAGAGGTGAGGGGACCCGGTGACGGGTCCGAAGCAGGGGACAAGGAGAGAAGTCGACACGTCGACGAGTGGACTCGGTGACACGTCGACTGGGAGACACACGGACACGGGCGTGCGAGCGGGGGACTCGTCGGCGGCGGAGCCCCCGGAGGCGGAGACGGGCCCTCCCGGGGCCCCTCGGACACGACGGAGGGGGCGGCCGCCGTGCTGGCGGGGCCGCCCCCTCCTGTCGTCGTACGTGTCCGGGCCGGTCAGGTCAGCGAGGGCTGGTCCTTGATCCGGCTGGTCAGCTCGTGCACCTGGTTGTAGATGGAGCGGCGCTCCGCCATGAGCGCCCGGACCTTGCGGTCGGCGTGCATGACGGTGGTGTGGTCGCGGCCGAACTGCTGGCCGATCTTGGGCAGGGAGAGGTCGGTCAGCTCCCGGCACAGGTACATGGCGATCTGCCGGGCCGTCACCAGCACCCTGGAACGGGAGGTACCGCACAGGTCCTCCAGGCTCAGCCCGAAGTAGGCCGCGGTCTGGGACATGATCGCGCTGGCCGTGACCTCGGGGACCTCGGCGTTGGGGACCAGGTCCCGCAGAACCTGGCCGGTCAGGTCCAGGTCCACCGATTGCCGGTTGAGGCTGGCGAAGGCGGTCACGCGGATGAGCGCGCCCTCCAGCTCCCGGATGTTGGTGGAGATCTTGCTGGCGATGAACTCCAGGACCTCGGGCGGCGCGGCCAGACCCTCCTGAGCGGCCTTCTTGCGAAGGATGGCGATCCGGGTCTCCAGCTCGGGCGGCTGGACGTCCGTCAGGAGACCCCACTCGAACCGGCTACGCATCCGGTCCTCCAGCGTGGTCAGCTGCTTGGGCGGCCGGTCGCTGGAGATGACGATCTGCTTGTCGGAGTTGTGGAGCGTGTTGAAGGTGTGGAAGAACTCCTCCTGCGTCTGCTCCTTGTTCTCCAGGAACTGGATGTCGTCCACCAGGAGCACGTCGATGTCCCGGTAGCGGCGCCGGAACCCGTCCGCCTTGCCGTCCCGGATCGAGTTGATGAACTCGTTGGTGAACTCCTCCGAGCTCACGTACCGCACCCGGGATCCCTCGTACAGCCGGTGCGTGTAGTGGCCGATGGCGTGCAGCAGGTGGGTCTTGCCCAGCCCGGAGCCGCCGTGGATGAACAGCGGGTTGTACGCCTTCGCGGGAGCCTCCGCGGCCGCGACCGAGGCCGCGTGCGCGAAGCGGTTGCTGGACCCGATGACGAACGTGTCGAAGGTGTACTTCGGGTTCAGCCGTGCGTGCTCACCGGGAGGGATCTCCTGCGACCGGCCCGGGGGAGAGGCCGGGGCCGCGGGCGCCGTCGAGGGAGCGGGCGCCTCCGGCTCGGTCTCCTGGACCGGCGCGGGTTCCGCTGCCCGCTCCCCGGGGGCCGGGACGGACTCGGGCTCGCTCGGGGGCCGTTCGTTGGCGTGCGCGGGCCCAGGCGCGGACCTCGGCGCGGGGCGGGGCTCCCGCGCGGCCGGGCTCTCCCAGCGGTTGGGCTCGTCCCAGGAGGCGTCGGCCCAGCTCTGCTGCTGCCACAGCGGCTGCTGGGCGGGCTGCTCCCAGCCGGACGCGGTGCCGTGGAACGCCCCCTGCTGCCCCGTGTGGGACTGCGCAGGGGGGGCGGGCAGCGGCTGCTGGGGCGCGGAGGTCTCCGTGGCGTGCGGAACCGGTGCGGAGGGAGCGGAGTGCGGCCCCTGGGCGGGCCGCTGCGAGGCGGGCGAGCCCTGGTCACCGGTGTACGCGTGGCCGTGCTGGCGGGGCGCCTGGCCGCGTTCGTCGGGCCGGGGGCCCTGGACGGAGGGCGCGGGGCCGAGCAGGTCGGCCTGGGCCTCCTGTGCGCGCGCGTGCCCGGGGTGGGCCCCCAGCGCCTCTGAGGGATGCGGGGGCTCGGACCGCTGGTGGGCCTCGTGGGGGTGCGGTGCGGCCGGCCGGGCGTGCTGCCCCCGGGGCTCGTGGACGGAGGGCTGCTCGGCGCGGCCGGGGAACGGGGGCTGCTCCGGCGGGGCGGAGAGCGACGTGTGCCCGCCCGTGTCCCTGCTCACACCGTAGGGAGAGGGGGTCGGGGGCGGCGTGGGAACGGCGGTGGGGTCCACGGTCACCGCGACCCGGATCTCCCGTCCCAGGTGGGCGGAGAGGGCCTTGCTGATCGCCGGGTAGAGGCGTGTCTCCAGGACCTTCTTGGTGAACTCGTTGGGCGCCGCGATCAGCGCCGTGTCCTCGATCAGACCCAGCGGGCGGGTCTGCGGCAGCCAGGCACGCTGGTGTGCGGGGAGCGAGTCGTGATCGATCCCGTCCAGCACGCTCGACCAGACCATTGCGAGGTTGACCTGTGCTTCAGCCAAGGTGACCTGCCATGGTTGCTGTCCCTTCGGTGCGGATCTGTTCGGTGCGGGTTGGAGGCGGTGAGGGGACGGGGGGCTTCGGGTCGGCGTGTTTCCGGGAAGCGGGCACCACGAGGGTCCCGTGCCTCCCATTGTCCTCCCCCGAGGGAGGTGCCGGGCCGGGGTTCCGGTTCGAGGGCGGACTTTCCGGTCGTTCGCTGCCTGTGGACAACGGGAGCGGCCGTTGGCGGTCAGGTGTTCGACTACCTCTGGGTATCCACAGCTTCAGGAGGTTGTCCACACCTTGTCCACAGGTTTATCCACAGGATGACAGTTGCCTGTGGGTTTCGGGAAGTTATCCACAATCCCCAGTTCAAAGGGTGTGTACAGCGTTTTTCCACAACTTCTTCGGGGCTGTGGGCGGCGCCGGGGGAGAGTTATCCACAGGTTGAGGTTATCCACAGACCCCGGTCCCTGTGGAAGTCTCACACGCTGTGGACAACCGGTTGTCCACAGGGAGGCGGGTAGACTGTGGCCGGTGGCGTCCGCCACGGGCCGGAGCCCGACCACGACGTCGCTCGCGGGACGGTCAGCAGGGCTGATTTGACCACGACCCGACCAGGTCGTATGTTCTATATGCTTATGCCGACGATCCTGCCTGCGCTCGTGTACGCCACGGAGTCGCGGCCTCGTCGCACGCACTGTAAGGCCCCGCATATCCTGGGGGTCTGTCGTAGTACTTTCCTGACACGCCCCTGGAGCCAGTAGTGAGCAAGCGTACGTTTCAGCCGAACAACCGGCGTCGCGCGAAGGTCCACGGTTTCCGGCTGCGCATGCGTACGCGCGCCGGTCGCGCCATCATCGCCTCGCGACGTCGTAAGGGACGCGCCGCGCTGACCGTGAGCCACTAGGCCACGTCAAGCCTCAAGTCTTCACTGGGACCGGTCCGGCCTTCTCGCCGGTCGGTCCCTTTGTCGTGGGGCACGGAACCGGTAGCCGGGGGCCGTGCCGCACCCCTCTCCCGGAGGAACCCCGATGTTGTCGCCGGAGAACCGGATGCGCCACAGCGCCGAGTTCGGGACGGTCATGCGTTCCGGTCGGCGCTCCTCGCGTGACGCCCTGGGCGTCATCTACCTCGCCCCCCGGAAACCGTCCGGCGACCCCGACCAGACCGACGCAGCGGCACCGCCGCGCGTCGGTTTCGTCGTGAGCAAGGCCGTCGGGGGAGCCGTCGTCCGCAAGCGCGTACAGCGGCGTCTGCGCCACCTGATGCGCTCACGGTTGGCTGTTCTGCCAAACGGTAGCCTGCTGGTAGTGCGGGCCAAGCCCTCGGCCGCGACCCTGCGGCAGGAGGACCTGGCGGTACAACTCGACAGCGCGATCGCCGCGGCGCAGCGTCCCCGTGGGGCCGACAAGCGCCGACGCGGCCGCAGGGGCCAACGCCCCGAACCGGTCGGGTCGGCGAAGAGTGAAGCAGACGGTGACCGTCGCCCTGAACAGGGCGCAGAACGGTGGGCGAAGCAATGACCGAGCACAGACCGACGTCGTTCGCGCGGTTGTTGATCCTGCCCATCCGTGGCTATCAGCGCTTCATCAGCCCGCTCTTCCCCCCGGTCTGTCGTTTCTACCCCTCGTGCAGTGCGTACGGCGTCGAGGCGCTGCGCGTCCACGGGGGACTTCGCGGGTTGTGGTTGACGGTCAGGCGTATCGCCCGCTGCCACCCCTTCAACCCGGGGGGTCTTGATCCGGTTCCGCCGCCCAAGGGGCGCCGGAACGAGGAGTCCGAGGAGTCTACGGGCGGAACCGGGCACACCGGCACCGCTTCCGGGGACCAGTAGCTGAACCGAATCACCGAGGAGTTGGCCGGTGCTGGACTGGCTTTACAACATCATCGGCCACGTGTTGGTCTGGATCCACTCGGGTCTGACCATCGTTGGCCTGAACCCCGACAGCGGGTGGGCGTGGGGCCTGTCCATCGTGCTGCTGACCTGCCTGATGCGTCTGCTGATGGTGCCGCTGTTCGTCAAGCAGATGAACACGCAGCGCAAGATGCAGGAAGTGCAGCCGAAGATCATGAAGCTTCGGGAGCGCTACAAGCACGACAAGGAGCGGCTCCAGCGGGAGTCGATGAAGCTCTACCAGGAGAGCGGCACCAACCCGATCATGGGCTGCCTCCCGCTGCTTCTCCAGATGCCGGTCTTCTTCGCCCTGTTCAGCGTGCTGCGCAGCGTCGCTGAGGGCAAGGTGCAGTTCGGCTTCACCCAGGAACTCGCCGACAGCGCCCGTGAGGCGCTGATCTTCCACGCCCCGATCGCCGCCCAGTTCAACACCCCGCCGGACGAGCTGCGGGCCCTGGGCGCGACCGACCCCATCATGGCCAAGGTCGTCATCGCCATCGCGTGTGTGGTCATGGGCGTCACGACCTTCCTCACCATGCGTCAGAGCATCAAGCGCAGCATCGCGCAGCAGCCTGACAACCCGATGATGCAGACCCAGAAGATCATGATGTACATGGCGCCCGCCTTCGGGCTCTTCGGCCTCATGATGCCGATCGGTGTCCTCGTCTACTGGGTCACCTCCAACGTGTGGACGATGGTGCAGCAGCACTTCCTGTACCGGAACCAGCCCGCGCCCGGCACGGAGGCCGAGACCGCCAAGGGCTCCTCCGCCAAGGGTTCGGCCAAGGGCATGCTCGGCCGCAAGAAGGCTCCGGAAACCGCTCCGGAGCCGCAGGAACAGCCTAAGATCGAACGCAAACAGCCGAAGAAGCAGGCGCGTTCCAAGCGCGGCGGCGGGCCCAAGTAGGGTCTCCCGGCTTCGTGTCGGCGTCCACGACTTTCGAGTGCGCAGGCGAGAATGCCCCTGAGGCGTACGGCGGCCAGGGACTGACGGATTGAGGAGACGGGATCGCTGTGGGAAGTAGCGAGGAAGAGAGCGGTGGCGTGGCGGTGGCTGACGCACCTGAGGGCGGAATCGACGTCGAGGCCCTGGAGAACGAGGGTGACATCGCCGCGGACTACATCGAGGGTCTGCTCGACATCGCCGACTTCGACGGTGACATCGACATGGACGTCGAGGGCGACCGCGCGATGGTCTCCGTCGTCGGGGCGACCCTGGACGAGCTGATCGGTCAGGAGGGCGAGGTCCTGGAGGCGCTCCAGGAGCTGACCCGCCTGGCCGTGCACCGGGCCACCGGTGAGCGCAGCCGCCTGATGCTGGACATCGGTGGTTACCGTGACGGTCGCCGCAAGGTGCTCTTCCAGATCGGCGCCGAGGCCGCCACGAAGGTCAAGGAGACCGGTGAGGTCCACCCGCTGGAGCCGATGACCCCGTTCGAGCGCAAGGTGGTGCACGACGCGGTCGCCGCGGCCGGGCTGCGCAGCGAGTCCGAGGGCGAGGAGCCCAACCGCTACGTGGTGGTCCACCCCGCCGACTAGTCGACAAACGGACAGACCGGGGGCGGTGTTTCACGTGAAACACCGCCCCTTCGTCATGCCCACGGGAGTGGGACGACCCCGGTGGTGGGTCCGGGGCGTCCCGGGGGTCCGATGTGAGAGTCGGACGCAAGGGGTGTTTCACGTGAAACACGGGTGCGGCCCCCGCGTAGGATCGTCTCCGGGGACCTTCCCACCACGAGTCGTCCCACCTTCGGGACCTCCGGGGTGGCTCCGCGAGTGGAGTCGCGAACCGCACGATCCGTGTGGGGGAGGGGACCACCCCCGTGCGCGCGGTAGGCCGCGATCCGCCGCGCGCTTCCCGCGTCGTTCGGTCCCTGTCCCCTTGTGGACAGGTCGACATGACGACCCAACGGTTCATGGAAGTGACGATGGACGAGTTCCGACAGGTGGTGACCGATGACCTCGGGCACTGAGGAGCCCGGCGCTACGCTCCCCGCCCCGCCCCCGCAGGCCGTGACGGTCTTCGGCGACACCCTGCCCGTGGCGACCCGCTACGCCGAGCTTCTCGCCGACGACGGGGTGCGTCGCGGGCTGATCGGCCCGCGCGAGGTGCCCCGCCTCTGGGAGCGGCACCTCATCAACTGCGCCGTCGTCGAGGAGCTGATCCCCGAGGGCGCCGAGGTGGTGGACATCGGTTCCGGTGCCGGGCTGCCCGGTCTGGTGCTGGGTCTGCTGCGCCCGGACATCAGGATGATCCTCCTCGAGCCCCTGCTGCGGAGGACGGTCTTCCTCGATGAGGCGGTCAGGACCCTGGGACTGACCAACGTGGAGGTGCGCCGAGGGCGAGCCGAGGAGGCGCACGGCGATCTGTACACCGACTTCGTCACCGCTCGCGCGGTGGCCCCGCTGGCCCGACTGGCCGGTTGGTCACTTCCCCTGCTGCGCAAGGACGGAAGCCTGTTGGCCCTCAAGGGGGAGCAGGCGGAGGCCGAGCTGGCGGAGGCGAAGGAAGACGTTTCGAAACTGCGCCCTGGTGTGAGCGATGTGATCAGGGTGGGTCGGGGTAAAGTCGATCCCGCTACCACGGTCGTTCGCGTCACGGTGACATCCGACGGTGGTCCGCTCGCGTCGGGAGGCTCCCAGAAGAAGGCGCGGAACGGCAAGAAGAAGCGCGGACGGAAGAGGTGAACTCATTCGTGCCCCAGAACCCAGCCGACGACGCCGGTGTTTCACGTGAAACACCGGCGGGCGCCTATGGAGACCTGCTCGATGTTTCACGTGAAACATCGATGGACTCCACGGTGGGCCAGCCCCCTGTTTCACGTGAAACATGGAGTGGCGAGGCGGCCCCCGACAGCGTCCCCGACACACCTCTCGCCCGAGCGGCCCGTGCCGCGATGACGGGCCGTGGACACGAGGACCCCTGGCCTCGCCCCCGGTCCTGCCGGATCATCAGCGTCGCCAACCAGAAGGGCGGGGTCGGCAAGACCACCACGACGGTGAACATCGCCGCCGCCCTCGCCATGAACGGTCAGCGCGTCCTCGTGGTCGACCTCGACCCCCAGGGGAACGCGTCCACCGCTCTCGGCATGGAACGCGACAACCAGACCCGGTCCATCTACCACTGCCTCGTCGAGGACGAGGAGATCCGCAAGCTGGCCCAGCCGGTTCCGGACATCCCCAACCTGTGGTGCGCCCCGGCCACCATCGACCTCGCGGGCGCGGAGATCGAACTGGTCTCCCTCGTGGCGCGGGAGGCCCGGCTCAAGCGGGCCTTCGCGGCCTATGACACCTCGGACCTCGACTACATCCTCATCGACTGCCCGCCCTCGCTCGGCCTGCTGACGGTCAACGCGATGGTGGCGTGCGACGAGGTCATGATCCCGATCCAGTGCGAGTACTACGCGCTGGAGGGGCTCGGCCAACTGCTGCGCAACGTGGATCTGGTCAAGTCGCATCTGAACACGGGACTGTCCGTCAGCACGATCCTGCTGACGATGTACGACGGTCGGACCCGGCTCGCCCAGCAGGTTGCCGACGAGGTGCGCTCGCACTTCGGAGAGCTCGTCCTGAAGTCGTTGGTGCCGAGGAGCGTCCGAGTCTCCGAGGCGCCCAGCTACGGGCAGTCCGTCATGACCTACGACCCCGGGTCGACCGGGGCCGTGGCCTACCTGGAGGCGGCCCGAGAGATCGCCTTCCGGGCCGAGGCGCTCAACCCCGGCTGACGGCGGCGGTTGTTTCACGTGAAACACCCCGTCCGGTCGGCGCGGTCGACCGGACGGGCGGAAACTCACAAGGAGTGTGGAGGGAGTTGCCGGTGAGCCAGCAGCGGCGCGGACTGGGCAAGGGGCTGGGGGCGCTCATCCCGCAGGGGCCGACGGCCCCCGCACCGGTGGAGAGCGTTCGCGACACGATGGTGTCCGTCCCTGAACCCCCTGCGGTCCAGGGCCCGACGGAGATGCCGGACGGGACGTACATGGAGGAGGTCGAGCTCACCTCGATCACCCCCAACCCGCGGCAGCCCAGGACCTACTTCGACGACGAGGCCCTGGACGAGCTGCGGGACTCGATCATCGAGGTCGGCCTGCTCCAGCCCGTCGTGGTTCGCAAGCTCGAGGGCGAGGGCGAACCCCGCTACGAGCTGATCATGGGGGAGCGGCGGTTCCGGGCGAGCAAGCTCGCGGAGCTCGAACGCATCCCCGCGATCGTGCGCCGGACGGACGACGACGAACTGCTCCGGGAGGCGCTCCTGGAGAACCTGCACCGGCAGCAGCTCAACCCGTTGGAGGAGGCGGCCGCGTACCAGCAGATGCTGGACGACTTCGGCACCACCCAGGGGGAGCTGGCCCAGCAGGTCGGCAAGTCTCGTTCGCACATCGCCAACACGCTGCGTCTGCTCAACCTCCCGGGGAGGGTGCAGACTCGGGTGGCGGCGGGGGTGCTGAGCGCCGGACACGCGCGGGCCCTGCTGTCGATCGACGACCCGGAGGCGCAGGAGCGCCTCGCCAAGCGGGTCAACGACGAGGGACTGTCCGTCCGGTCCCTGGAGGAGATCGTCGCCCTCCGGGAGATCCCGGAGGAGGACAAGCCCCGCAGGGCCTCCGCCGGGCGGATCGACAACCCCCCGCAGATCGAGGAGTGGGCCACCCGGATGGGGGACCGGCTCGACACCACCGTGAAGGTGGACATCGGCCGGAAGAAGGGCAAGATCGTCGTGGAGTTCGCGACGATGGAGGACCTGGAGCGGATCATCGGTCAGATGGACCGCGAGAACTGACCCTCCACCCTCGCGAGCGATGGCGGTGTTTCACGTGAAACACCGCCATCGTCGTGTCCGGCGCCCGGTGGCCCAGAGGTGGTGTGGCCCCGTTCGACGAGGCACACCCCCGCCGCCCCTGCTGGCGCCGCGATTCACCTTCGACGTTTTCGACGTCCACGAGGGCCGGCAGCGGCCCGTGGTCACGGGCTCGGTGCTTCGGCCCGCCGGGGCCCGGCGCTGGGTGTGGCGTGTGGGGCGCATCGGTGACCCCAACGACGACGCCCCGAAGGGCTGTTTCACGTGAAACAGCCGTCAGAGACTCATTGAACCGACCGCGAGGCGCCACAGGGGCCGCAGGGCGGCCGTGGGGGCTCGACCCCGGGGTGAGTTCGTAGGAACGCAGAGAGGCCCCCAGGGTCCACCTGAGAGCCTCTCGTGCGTGTGTGCGGTGCTTCGGGTTACAGGAACTCCGCGAGCTCCTTCTCCAGCAGACGCGTCGGCTTGGCGCCGATGATCTGCTTGACGACCTCGCCGCCCTTGTAGACGTTCATGGTCGGCAGCGACAGGACGTTGTACGCGCGCGGCGTCTCGGGGTTCTGGTCGGTGTTGATCTTCACGACGTCGATCTTGTCGCCATGGTTGGCGGCCAGCTTGTCCAGGACCGGGGCCATCTGCTTGCAGGGGCCGCACCAGTCGGCCCAGAAGTCCACCAGGACGGGCTTGTCGTTGTTGAGGACGACCTCCTCGAAGGAGGCGTCGGTGGCGTTCTTGACGGTGGACACTGCTTGGTTCTCCTTGGTTCGACGAAACCGGACGAGGGGGTCGGGGAAGCTAGTTGCCGATGGCGGCGAGGAAGCGCTCGGCGTCCAGGGCGGCGGAGCAGCCGGTGCCCGCGGCGGTGATCGCCTGGCGGTACTGGTGGTCGACCACGTCGCCGGCGGCGAAGACGCCTTCGAGGTTGGTCCGCGTGGACGGGGCGTCCACCTTCACGTAACCCTCCTCGTCGAGCTCGATCTGCTTCTGGAAGAGCTCCACGCGGGGGTCGTGGCCGATCGCGACGAACAGACCGGTGACGTCCAGCGTGCTGGTCTCGTTGGTCTTGTTGTTGACCAGCTTGAGGCCGCTGACGCGGTCCTCACCCACGACCTCGGTGACCTCGGTGTCCCAGACGAAGGTGATCTTGTCGTTGGCGAGCGCGCGCTCGGCCATGATCCTGCTGGCGCGCAGCTCGTCACGGCGGTGGATGACCGTCACCGACTTGGCGAAGCGCGTGAGGAAGAGGGCCTCCTCCATGGCGGTGTCGCCGCCGCCCGCCACGGCGATGTCCTGGTCGCGGAAGAAGAAGCCGTCGCAGGTGGCGCACCATGAGGTGCCCCGGCCGGACAGTTCCTTCTCACCGGGGACGCCGAGCTCGCGGTAGCCGGAGCCGGTGGCCAGGATGACGGTGTGCGCGAGGAAGGTCTCGCCGCCCGCGGTGACCTCCTTGACCGGCTTGGTCAGGTCGACGTCGGTGACGTCCTCGGGGACCAGCTCGGCGCCGAAGCGCTCGGCCTGCTTGCGCAGGTTGTCCATGAGGTCAGGGCCCATGATCCCGTCCGGGAAACCGGGGAAGTTCTCCACGTCGGTGGTGTTCATGAGCGCACCGCCGGCCGTGATGGACCCCTCGAACACCAGCGGGCGCAGTTCCGCGCGCGCGGCGTACACGGCAGCGGTGTAACCCGCCGGTCCGGAACCGATGATGATGACATTGCGGACGTCACTCACGCTCTAGGCCCTTCACACAGTCGCTGCCCGGCCACGGTGGTGTGACAGGGGAAAGATGGTTAGCACAACCGATGGTAGGCGCACGCCATTCCCGGTCCGACATCGATGCAGCGTACGGGGGTGGGGTATGGGCCTCAGCCTCTCCCGGACACCCGCCCGGACCCGCGTCCCAGGGCCGTCCCGACGACGAGGGCCAGCCCCCCGGCGACCGCGCCCCACACGGCGTTCACGGCCAGGACCGAGACCATCGCGAAGGGGTTGGTGAGCGGCCCCTGGAGGCCCTCTCCGAGGAGCGGCGACAGCACGGCGCTGAGCAGGATCGCGAGGACCCCGTAGGCGACACCCGCGCAGACGAGGGTGAGGAAGGGGCGGGGCACCTGCGCCACGAGCACGGCCGTCACCCACGCCAGGGTCACCAGCAGCGTGGCGCTCAACTGTGCCCAGGGTGAGCCGATCGCCTCGGTGATCCCGGTGACGTTCATCAGGGGGCGCACGAGGGCCAGTGCGCCCAGGCTCAGGACCAGGGGCCAGGACACGCCGTGTGGGGCACTGGCGGACGGGGACGGGTGGCGGTTCATGGTGTTCCCCTCGTGGACCGCGGGCGGTGCTCGCCCGACACCCCGGAAAGCTACGTGTGAGGACCGCCGCCGGGCGTCCGTCCCGGGTCTCCTCCGGGTACGTCGAAACGCGTAGCCGGACGCGCACGTGAGCGCCGGTGCGGCCGGGGCTCGGCTCCGTAGAATCGCCGCATGCGCGACCGCCCCGGCCCGCCAGGCCAGCAGGACCAGTCCGGCCACACCGACCCCGCCCGCCGTCAGGCCGTCGTCGTCGACGCCCTCCTGGGGTTCGCCGTCTTCGCGGTGGTGGCCATCGCCATCGGCGCGGGAATCGGCGGAGGAGACCTCCCCGCGGTCCTGGCCTACGGGTTCGCGGCCGTCCTCGGTCTGCTCATGCTGTTCCGGCGCCGATGGCCCCTGGCGGTCCTCCTGCTCACCGCCGTCCTCCTCATCGCCTACTACGTCGTGGACCTGCCGGTGATCGGTCTGGCGGTGCCCGTGGCCGCCGCCCTGTACTCCGCGGCCGTCTTCGACCGCACCCGGTGGGCCGTGGGGACGGCGGCGGCGCTGGTCGTCGTCTCCACCGTGGCGAGGCTGGGGGAGGGGCAGGACCCGGCCTTCCTCCTCGGGTTCGAACTGGTGTCGACCGTGGCCATCATGGGTGCGGCGATCGCGTTCGGAGACGGGGTCCGCCAGAGGGCCGAGGGCGCCCGCCAACGCGAGCTGATCGCGGTCCTGGACGCCCAGGCGCGGGAGGCGGAGTCGGCCGAGCTCCTGGCCCGCGAACGCGCCCGGATCGCACGCGACCTGCACGACGCGGTGGGCCACCACCTGTCGGTGGTCTCCCTGCACACCTCGGTGGCGGCCGAAGCCCTGGAGGAGGGCGCCATGGACCCTCCCGTGGCCCGTGCCGAGCTGGACCACGTCGCGCAGGCCGCGCGGGAGGGATTGCGCGACCTGCGCTCCACGGTGCGGGCGCTGCGCGACCCCCGGGGCGGCCAGGGGGCCGGGGACGGGATCGAGCGCGTGGCGGGGCTCGCGCACCTGGACGAGTTGGTGGCCTCCGTGCGGGCGGCTGGACTGGGAGTCGACGTGACCGGGCAGCCGGGTCCGGGGCTGCCCGGACTGGTCGACGCGACCGCCTACCGGGTGGTCCAGGAGGCGCTCACGAACACGCTCCGGCACGCGCGGGCCGAGGCCGCCGAGGTGGTGCTCGAACGCGCTGAGGAATCGCTCACGGTGACGGTCACCGACGACGGGACGGGTCCGCTGCCGGGCGAGGCACTCGGGGAGCGCTGCGGATCGGGACTGGCCGGGATGAGGGAGAGGGTCAGGATGGTGGAGGGAACCCTGGAGGCGGGACCGGTACCCGGCAGGGGGTTCCGGGTACGCGCGCGGCTGCCACTCGGGGGCGGGGCGTGAGCGCGCCGACGAGGGTCCTGCTCGTGGACGACCAGGAGTTGGTCCGGACCGGGGTGCGTTCGCTGCTGGAGCGGGACGGCGACATCGAGGTGGTGGCGGAGGCGGTCGACGGGCGCGGGGCCGTGGTCGAGATCGACCGCCACCGACCCGACGTGGTGCTGCTGGACCTCCAGATGCCCGTCCTGGACGGGCTCGGCGTTCTGCGGGAGCTGGAACGTCGACGTGTCGACACGTCGGGGCGCCGACATGTCGACACCCGGGTGGTGGTCCTCACCACCTTCGGCGAGGACGACAACGTGTTCTCCGCGCTGCGCCTGGGCGCGGCCGGGTTCCTGCTCAAGGACGCCAGACCGCGCGATCTGAGGGACGCGGTCCGCACGGTGGCGGCGGGGGAGGGGCTGCTGTCGCCCGGGGTGACCCGCCGCGTCATCGAACGCCTCGCCGGTACCGAGCTGCCACCCGGGGCCGCCGATCGCCTGGACGGGCTCACCGTTCGTGAGCGCGAGGTCCTCGGTCTGGTCGGGCGGGGGATGTCCAACCAGGAGATCGGCGCGGAGCTGTACCTGAGCCCGGCCACCGCGCGAACCCACGTGGGCCGTCTGCTGGCCAAGCTCGGGGTGCGCGACCGCGTGGGGCTGGTGGTGCTGGCCTACGAGAGCGGGCTGGTGCGCGCCGGAGACGACCGCTGAGACCGTGGGCGCGACCGCCGGTGCGGAGCCCGTCTACAGCGGCCGCTGGGCGAGCACGCCTTCGGCGGGGCTCCCGTCCGCGCAGCTGCCCGGGTCGAGCACGACCACACCGGCGCCGTCGGTGTCCTGGGTGAACAGGACCCACGCGGGTCCGGCGCCGTCACCGGCGTCGAAGAGGGCGTCGTCGACCAGGGTGACCCGGACGCCACTCTCCTGCTCGAAGCGGGTGACGCACTCCTGAGCCTCGGTGGTCAGCTGGGTGAGCGCCTGGGTGCCCGCTTCCTCATCGGTGCCCTCCGGTTCGCGTTCTGCGGAGAGGACCTTGGAGGCCTGGGCGCCGAGCCCGTCCTCGGTGTAGACCGTGCCGCTCGCCACCGACTTCGCGGAGTAGGACTGGGCGGTGTCGGGGGCGGACTCGGACTCGCTCTCCTCCAGCAGGGGTGAGGCGGCGGTGGTCTCCTGCTCGCTCATCATCCCGTTGAGGATCGCGGCTCCGCCGCCGACCACGAACACGGTCACGGCCGCGATCGCCATGAGGTGGGGCAGGCCGAAGCCCCGCCGTCGGTTGAGGGGGACCACCGGTGCCAACGTGTCCGCCGCGGGCGCTTCGGAGGCCTCGGGCTCCTCGGCGTCGCGGGCAGGGCCGTCCCCGGCCGTGGAGGTCGCCGAGCGTTCGCTCACGGCCTCGGCGATCCGGCTGTCGAGGAGGTCGGCGACGCCCTGCGGCAGCGCCGGCAGGGGTTCCTCGGCGAGGACGCGGGTGACCCCCGAGAGCTCGTCGAGGACCGTGGCGCAGGACGCGCAGGTCTCTATGTGTGTGGCAACGGAGCGTTCCTCGTCGGGGTCCAGGAGGTCCTCGGCGAAGAAGGCGAGTGCCTCCACGTCAGGATGGGACGTCACGATGGGTTGGCACCTCCTCTCCCAGATGTGACGTCTCGCGGCGGCTGAGGGTTCCTTAGATGGGAGAGCGACGGAAGAAGTTTGGCGCGACCCCGCGCACACCGGCTCTTGACCGTGCCCGAAGCGACCTCGAGGATCTCAGCGGCCTCGTCCACCCGGTAGCCGAGCATGTCCACGAGGGTCAGCGCCATCCGCTGGTCCAGGGGGAGGAGGTCCAGGGCGGCGTGGACGTCCAACCGGGCCTCGGTCTGGGAGGCGTGGTCGTGCCCGCCCCCAGAACGGCTCAGACGGTCGTTGGAGATGACGTCGAGGGTCTCGTCCTCGGTCGGGGTCGCCGGACGCACCTTGCGGCGTCTGAGGCGGTCGTGGCAGGCGTTCACCACGATGCGGTGCATCCAGGTGCTGACCTGCGACTCCCCCCGGAACCGGTCGGCGGCGCGGAACGCTGACATGAAGGCGTCCTGGAGGGCGTCCGAGGCCTCCTCGGGGTCACCCATCATCCGGACGGCGACAGCCCACAGGCGCTCACGGTGACGGCGAACCAGTACCGCGAACGCCTGTTCGTCACCCTGAGCGTGCCTCGACAACAGCTCCGTGTCAGGAAGCTCCTGGGCCGCGTCCATCAGCGCTGATCACATACCCCACAAAGTAGAACTAGGTCCCGCGAACCTCGACCTCGTTAATGGTCCCACGGAAGCGTCCGTCGTCCGAGGGCAGGTCGGTGAACCAGATCAGGACGAACTGGCCGGTGGCGGCCTCGTCCAGGGTGATGGTCTGCTCACCGCTGACCTGGCCCTCCCATGCGGAGGGAAGGTTGGCGTCCAGGCTGGCGTCGTCGGAGACGGAGTCGCTGTCGCCGACCCGGATCTGGACCCCGTAGTCCTGCTGCGGCAGGGTCAGGTCGACCTCGTGCACTTCCTGGCTCGCCCCGAGGTCCAGGATCAGACCGACACCGGACTTCTCGGTGCCCATCGGGTCGTTGTAGCCCTCGGTGTTCCAGGCCGTGCCGGGGTCGCCGTCGTGGGCCAGGGGAGCGTTCTGCCCGTGCTCGGAGTTGTCGCCGAGCGGATCGAACCCGTCGGACCCGGTGATGTCGAGGACGTTGAGGTCCGACTCCTCCGGGGTGTCCTCGGTCGCGCTGACGCTGGGGTCGGCCTCGCCGTCCGTGCCGGAGTTCATCATCGACCCGAACGACCAGGCGCCGACGACGACCGCCACGAACAGCACCACCGCCATCGCGCCGACCAGGACGCGCTTGGTGGACAGACTCCCCTCACGGGAGGTCGCAGCCCTCTGGTCCATGCGGGAGGCCGCCGGACGCGCACTGGCGCGGGCCGGAGCGGAGGCGGTACGACTGGTGCGGCGCTGGTTGTTGGTGGCGTCGAACTCACCCGTGCGCCGGGAGGTCCCGGGCTCGGGCGGCGCGGACTCCGCCGGGGAGACCGGCAGCGGAATGAGGCGGGGGACCTCCGCCATGGCGGCGCAGAAGTCGGCCGGGCTGGTGATGGCCGGGCCGGGCACCATCTGTCCCACCAGCTGCGGCAGGGCCGCCCGGGTGGTGATGGAGGCCAGGGGTTCGCCCACGCCCTGTCTGAGCTGTCCGGGCGGATAGGGGCCCATGGGGCCCTGGGGGGCGCCGGGCAGGCCGCTCTGCGGGCCGCCGGGCCAGTACCCGGTGAGGGCCGCGTAGAGCAGGTTTCCCAGCCCCTGGGCGTCGACGGCGGCGGGCTGGGGCACGTTGTTCCCCAGCAGGGCGGCGTCCACGCCGATTCCGGTGACCTTGACCGCTCCACCGCTGCTCCACATGAGCTTGCCGGGGGTCAGGCACAGGTGGTGCAGGCCGCCAGCGTGCGCGGCGGCGATGGCCTCGGCGGCCTCGGCCACCAGGCCGGCGGCGCGCTCGGGCTCCATCGGACCCTGAGCGAGGAGTTCGGCGAGGGAGGAGCCGATGACCCACTCCTCGACGACGTAGGGGACGGGGGTGGTGTCGTCGGCGTCGAAGACCTGGGTGACGCGGGCGTCCGGGATACGGCTCGTGGCCCGGGCGGCGCGCACCACCTCGGACGTGCGGGGGAATCCCTCTGCGAAGGTCCACACCGCGACGGGGCGCGCGAGCGTCTCGTCGGTGGCCTTCCACCGGGTCGCGCCACCGGTCTCGCTCACCACGGTGTCGAGTCGGTAGCGGTTGGCCAGCTTCGCCCCGGGTTCGATCAGGAAGGTGCTCATGATGGGAGTGACGGGTGACAGTGCCGTGGATCGCGTGGCGCCGTCACGGGCGCACGCGCGGGGGTCCGGCGCTGTCGGCTGTCCCCAGCCTCCCTTCGGGCAGCTCGGATAAACGATGCTCTGGCGGTAAAGCGGTGTCTGTCCATGCTAGGACGCGTGAACAGCCTCTTTGGAGGACACCGGATGGTCACGCATCTTCCGGGGCGTACCCGGGCGCGACCACCCAACGTCATCCATTCCAGGTGATCAGCGGCGTCGCAGCCGTGTTCTGACCAAATCCAGGAACGCTGTGACTTCAGTCACATTGAGGAACTTGGCGGCAACCACGAACAGTACGGCACCGACCAGTCCTCCGGCCACCATCGACGCGAGGGCGGGCCACACGTCGCCCGGCAGGCCGCCGAGGGCGAAGATCATCAGGACGCCGAACGCGGCCGCCGGAACCGTGGCCACGTGCAGCTTGAACAGGGTCGCCGCGGTCCTGCGGCCGTCGAGCCCGTTCAGCCTCCTGTTGAGGAGATACCACATGATGATCGAACCCACGACGTAGTAGAGACCGTAGGGCACGGGCAGCCACACGACGATGTTCTGCGGGCTGTCCGCCATGAAGTACAGCAGGCTGATCGCGGTGACGGCGTGGGCGGCCTCGGAGGGGATCGACACCAGGGCCGGGGTGCGCGTGTCGCCCAGCGCGTAGAAAACGCGCATCTGGAGCTGGAACAGCGTGAAGGGGATCAACATCACGCAGAAGACCATGAGGATGCGACCGATCGCAGCGGCGTCCTCGGCGCTGGTGCTTCCCTGCGCGTAGATCATCACGCAGAACGGCACGGCGAAGACGATCATCGCCACCGCGATGGGCACGATCAGGACCGACGAGAGCCGGAAGCCCCGGGAGAAGTCGCTCCGCACCTGGTCCTTGCGCCCGGCCGCGACGTGCTCGCTCATGCGGGGCAGCAGGGCCGTGATCACCGAGACCGCGATGATCGCGTACGGCAGCTGGAACAGCATCGACGCGAACTTGTACGCCGCGATGCCCGAACCGGTCTCGTAGCCGAGGTCGGCGGCCATCGAACCGGCGCGGGTGGCGACGTTGGTCGAGACGAGCGCGCCCACCTGGGCGACGACGATGTAGAGCATCATCCACGAGGCCGCGCTGGCCGCCTCGCCTAGCCCGGAACCGCGCAGGTCCAGGCGCGGCCGCCAGCGGAAGCCGGCGGCGGCGAGTGCCCAGACCAGAACGGCGGCCTGGACGACCTGGCCGACGGCTGTGCCCAGGCCCAGCAGCGCGAGCTCGCTGGCGGTGATCGTGTCCGGCGTCCGGCCGGGCCCGGCCAGGGACAGGAACCACAGGCAGACGCCGATGATGACGACGTTGTTCAGCACCGGCGCCCACATGGGGGCACCGAACTTGTTCCGCGCGTTCAGCATCGCGCTGGCCAGGCCGCTGGCGCCGATGAAGAAGATCTGGAGCACCAGGTAGCGGGCGAGGATGACGGAGACCTCGTACTGGGCCCCGCTGAACCCGCCCGCGTAGATCCGGATGAACCACTCGGCGATCAGCACCGACACCAGGGTCAGCACGAACAGCGCGAGCAGCATCAGGGTGACCAGACGCTGCTCCGTCCTGTCCCCGCCGTCCTCGTCCAGCTTGCGCCGCTTGACCAGGAACGGCACGAACACGCTGGCCAGCAACCCGCCGATGAGCAGGTCGTAGATCATGTACGGCACCATGCCGGCGGTCTGGTAGGCGTCACCCAGCATCTGGGTGCCGATCGCCGCCGCGAGGACGATGGTGCGGACGAACCCCGTCACCCGGGAGGCGATGGTGCCGACCGCCATGATCGCGGTCGACTTGGCGATGTTGCCCGGACCGGTGTGCGTGGCACCGCCGATCTCGTCGCCGTCCTCCAGACCCGCGCGGTCCGCGGTGCCGACGTCACCGATCTCGCTCGGGTCCCGGAGCGTCTTCAGCCCGGTCTCCGGCTCGGTGCCGGGTTCGGCCCGCTCGTAGGCGTCGAGCACGTCCTCGGGCATCACCATGTGACGGCGGGACGGGCGCTCGCGGGTTTCCTCTGGACCGGGATCCGGACCGTCGGCGTACTGACGGGGGTGATCGCTGGACACCGTGGGGTGGTCCTCTTCTTCTGACTCTTGTGGCTGGAGGTCTCCGGCGGGGGCGGGGCCGGAAGGGGTCACGGCATCTAACGGCGCAGGCGGCCGCGGATGAGTTCCACGGCGGCGCTCAGCTCGGGGACGCGCAGCAGTCGGGCGGAGACCAGGAAGAGCAGGGCACCGACGGCACAGCCCACCAGGGGAGCGCCGATGTTGGTGGCCAGACCGTCGCCGACCCGCGTCTCGAAGAACCAGAGCACACCGAAGCCCGCCGCGATGCTGGGAACGACGGCCAGGTGCAGCCGCAACAATGTTCCAATCACGTGCTTTCCGTCAAGTCCCCCGATACGGCGGCTGAGGATCTGGCCGGCGATGGTCAGGCCCGAGAGGAACGAGATCATGAAGCCCGAGGCGACGCCGACGACCACCAGGTTCGGCGGCAGGAGAAGGTAGGCGACCAGGGCCAGACCGCTGTGGACGGCGAGGTTGGCCAGACCGATCAGGGCCGGGGTTCGGGTGTCGCCCATGGCGAAGAACACGCGCAGCATGAGCTGGAACACCGTGAACGGCAGCAGCCCGAGCGACATCACGGCGAGGATCTGGCCGATGGCGGACGCGTCGGCGACCGACACCGAGCCGCGGGCGAACGCCAGGACCGACAGCGGTTCGGCGAACATCGCCACCGCGAAGGCGACGGGGACGAGCACGAACGCGGAGATCCGCAGCGTGCGGGAGAAGTCGGAGCGGACGGAGTCCCAGTCGTGGTCGTCGGCGTGCGCGCTCATGCGGGGCAGCAGGACGGTGATCAGCGAGACCGCGATGATCGCGTAGGGCAGCTGGAAGAGCTGGTACGCCAGGTTGTAGGCGCTGATACCGGCGCCGACGTCCAGGCCCTGCTCGATGCTGGCCACGTTGGCGGCGTTGGCGATGTTGGTGGTGATCCACAGGCCCGCCTGGGTCAGGAGGGTGTAGAGCATCATCCACCCGGCGGTACGCAGCGCCTCGCCGAGCCCGGAACCGCGCAGGTCCAGGCGCGGCCGCCAGCGGTAGCCGGTCCGCGTGAGGGCGACGAACAGCACCAGGGCCTGAAGCGCCATGCCCGCGGCGGTGCCCGCGCCCAGCAGGGTGAGCTCGTTGGTGGAGACGTTCTCCGGGGTGCGGCCCGGGCCCGCCACGACCAGGAACATCGCGGCGACGCCCATGATGACGAAGTTGTTGAGCACCGGGGCCCAGACCGCCGCGCCGAACTTGCCGCGCGTGTTGAGCATGGCGCTCAGCAGGCCGCTCAGGCCCACGAAGAAGATCTGGGAGAGCAGGAAGCGGGCCAGGTAGACCGACGCCTCGAACTGCAACGGGGTGAACCGGGAGCCGTACAGCCAGATGAGGGCCTCGGCGGCCAGGATCGCGACCGTGGTCACCAGCAGCAGCGCCAGCACCATGGAGGTGAACAGGCGGTCCTCGGTGGCCTTGCCACCGTCGGCGTCGCGCTTGCGCCGCTTGACCAGGAACGGGATGACCACGGAGGCCATCAGGCCGCCGATGAGCAGGTCGTTCAGGATGAAGGGGATCGTGTGCGCCGTGTGGTAGGCGTCACCGAGCAGGTGGGTGCCGATGGCGGCGGCCAGCACGATGGTGCGGGCGAACCCGGAGATACGGGAGGCCATGGTGCCCACGGCCATGATCATGCTGGACCGCATCATGCCGCCGGAGCCGGAGTCCTCCTGCTGGGCGGGCGCCTCGGCCTCGGGGAGCTCACCCTCCTCGTACGAGGGTGTGGGTCCACCGGCGGGGCGTACGGCGCTGTCACCGGGCATGGCGCCCTCGTGGGGGAGCTTGCTGTGCTTGGGCGTGTAACGGGAGGACTGTTCGTCGCCGTTCGGGGAGTCGGTGACCACCGTGGATCAGGGTTCCTTTCGTCTGGGGAGGGTTCGGGCCGCGGCGCCTGGGGACGGCGCCGCGGATCAGGGTGTGGCGGTCACTTTCCGGAGCCGCTGTCGTCCGGGTCGTCCTTGGCCGAGGGGGTGCCGTCGGAGGCGCCGTCGTCCGCCGGGACGCCGTCGCCCGGCTCCTTGTCGGCGGGGGCGCCCGGTGCGGTGCCCTCGGCCTCCTTGTCGCCCTCGGGCGTGTCCGACCCGGGTTCGCTGGTGGCGGCGGCTGCGCCGACGTCCTGGGGCTCGCCGGGGTCCTGGGACCCGGCGGACTCCTCGCCCTCCTTCGGCCCGTCCCCGGTCGCACCGGTCTCGGCGGCACCGGCCCTGGCCGTCTGCTTGCGGGCCCACTTGCGCAGCGCCCGGGGCGCCAGCGCCGCGATCAGGATCAGCAGGCCGATCCCGCTGATCAGCAGCGCCTGCGTGCCCAGACCCGTGGCGTTCACCTGGATCAGCGTGTCCTGCGAACTGATCGGCTCGCCGTCGGCGTTCTGGAGGCTGACGTGCACGTTCGTGCTGCCGTTGATCCGGGCCGACAACGGGACGTAGACCGTGGTCTTGGCGCCGGGATCGATCTCGAAGTGGTGCGTGTACTCGCCGACGCTCAGCCGCTCGGAGTTCTCCGAGTACAGCGACAGGTACACGTGGACGGCCTCGTCCTGGAGGTCGTTGGCGACGAGCACGCCGGTGGTCCCGGTGCTGCTGGCCAGGGTGACCGGCTCGCCCGGGATGACGCGCACGTCCTCTCTGCGGCTCTGGACCGACTTGACCACCAGGGTGCGGGTGGCTCCGGCCAGGGCCTCACGGTCCCGCCAGTGCACCGACTCCAGGCGTACCAGCGCGGGGCGGAAGGGGTCGCTGTCACCGACCAGGATGCTGTTGAACAGGCGCACGTCCCGGCTGACGTCCTCGATCTGGCCGAGGTAGGTGGAGCTGAGACCGTCACCGTAGGCGTCGTCGGGGTAGTCCAGGTCCTGGCGGGTCTCCTCCCGGTCCTTGGAGTCGGGGAGCTCGACCCGGTCCAGACGCTCGGGGGAGAGCCAGGGCAGCTCGTCCGTGGCACTCAGCACGCCCGAGGCGAACTCGGGGCTGGGGTCCCAACCGGGTTCGGGGGCGGCGACGACCACGCGGTCGCCCGCGCCGCTCTCCCCGGCGATCATCGCGGTCTCCGCGGCGAATCGCTGGAGGGCCAGGGCGGACTCGCCCGGCTCCCACGAGGGCATCGACAGCACGTCGGTCAGGCCGGAGTCGCTCACCAGGGCGTGGGGCTCCTCACCCTCCGCCTCGTCGCCGCTGGCGGGCAGGGGGGCCTCGGCGCCGGGGGTCGTGGAGATCCACGAGGCGGGAGGGAGTCCCTCCTCGGACAGCAGGAAGCGCTGGGCTCCGTGCTCCGTGTACAGCTCCTGGACGCGCTCGTCCATGAGTCCGCCAGGAGGCACCGCGAACCGGTCGTCCGCCTCCAGTTCGAGCGCCCGGGCTACGGACTCCTGGCCGAGCCTCAGCGAGGCCTCGGCGTCACCCTCCATGTCGTTGAGGAGGAGCGCGACCAGGTCGGCGCTGGCGTAGGGGGAGGCCACGACCGTGTCGGCGGCCAGGACCCCGCGGGCCTCACGCAGCCACACCTGGGCGGCCGGGTCCGCGGGCTGGTCACGGCGGCCCGGCTCCTTGGCCGGGTCGTCCAACGCGCCCTCCAGGACCTCGTGGTCGGCCGAGGCCATGCGGAGGATGTCGTCGAGGGTGCCGGGGTCGACGGACCACGTCACCGGGATCCCCTCGGTGCGCGACGGCGTCTCCTCCTCCTCGCCCTCGTCCTCCTCGTCGGGTGCGTCGGAGGGGGCCTCGTCCTCGTCGGCGCCCTCCTCGGTGGCCTCGGGGGAGACGGAGTCGGCGCTCTCCTCGGCGGTGACCTCCTCGCCAGCGGTCGGGGAGCTCTCGTCCGGGTCCTCCTCGTCCTCCTCCAGCCCGAGCTCCTCGACGAGGTCCTCGTCCCCGGCCTCGAAGGACAGGGGCACCTGCGCGCCGGACTCCAGGAGCCGTCCGAGACGCCCGTCGGCGCCGACCGAGCCATGGAGCTCGTCGTCGAGGAAGGTGTCGTCGTCGGCGCGCTGGGGGGAGTCCATCAGCGGCCAGACCCAGGCCAGGTCCAGGCTGGGGACGTCGTCGTCACCGGTGTAGGGGAGGAAGGTGTACTGCGAGCCGAGGGTGGTGCCGTCGCCGTCCACCGCCTCGATGACCATGGGGTACACCCCGTAGGAGGTCAGCCCGAGGTCGTCGGCGGCGGTGCTCAGCGAGTACTCCAGGGTGCCGTCCGGTTCCAGCTCCCCCTCGAACTCCTCGTCGGGCCCGGAGGCGCTGGGCTGCCAGTCCTCGCCGGTGGAGAAGTCGTCCAGCTCGTCACGCGAGGTGAAGGGGTGCCGGGAGTAGCGCATGCGGACGGTGACGTCCTCGACGGTCTCCCCGGTGGTGTTGGTCACCTCGCCCGCCACGCGCAGGGTGCTGTCCTCGTCCACGGAGTCCGGGGTGATCCGGTCCACGACGAGCGGGGCGGCCGAACCCTCCTCGTCGGGCTCGGCCGACGCGGGAGAGAGGGTGGCCGGTATCGGAAGCAGAGCGGCGGTCATGGCCATGACCGCGGCCGCGGAAGCAGTTCGACGCAACGCTTGGTTTCCTGATTCGGGTCCAGGTGTCCGTCCCGCCAGGGATACGGAAGGTGGGGCGGGGTCGGTCGGGGTGCCCGCGCGGCTCGCTCGGCCCAAGCGGGGCTGGTGGCCTCGGACTGACCGTGACATGCCACCACTCCACCCGAAGATACCGCGTTCCCCGAACCCCGGTTCTGACGCGGACCGTTGTTCGGGGACGTGATCGACCCACCCTTTCATCCACCGGGGCCCGACACCAGGGCCGCCACAGGCCCGCAGGGGTACCAAACTGATTCGCGGACACCCCGTGCGGCCGCCTAACCTGCGTGGTGTGCCGAACACAGAGCCTTCGCGTGAGAACGACGCCGCCCAGAACCCGTCCGCAGAGGTGAGCCCGCCCGCGGGTGAACTCAGCGGCGCGCAGCGAGCGGCGGTCGCCGCGTTGGTCGACTCGATCCAACCCGTCGCCGACGAGCTCGGCGACCGTTTCGACGCCCAGGGCCAGCAGCTCGCCATCGTCGGTGGCCCGGTCCGCGACGCGCTCCTGGGACGCGACTCCAACGACGTGGACCTCACCACCGACGCGGTTCCCCAGCGCGTCCTCGAACTCATCGACGGCTGGGCGGACTCCGTGTGGACCGTCGGCATCGAGTTCGGCACCGTCGGCCTGCGCAAGCGCGGACTCCAGCTGGAGATCACCACCTACCGCAGCGAGGCCTACTCGCCCAAGTCCCGCAAGCCCGAGGTGGCCTACGGGACGAACATCCACGACGACCTGCTGCGCCGTGACTTCACCGTCAACGCGATGGCGGTGCACCTGCCCAGCCGGGAGTTCGTGGACCCCTTCGGCGGGCTCGCCGACCTCAGGGCCAAGGTGCTGCGGACCCCGGGCCGCCCGGAGGACTCCTTCAGCGACGACCCGCTGCGCATCATGCGCGCGGTCCGCTTCGCCGCTCAGCTCGGCTTCTCCCTGGCGCCCGAGGTGGCCGAGGCCGCCCGGGGCATGGCGGACCGGCTGTCCATCGTCTCGGCCGAGCGTGTCCGGGACGAACTCACCAAGCTCATGCTCAGCCCGGACCCGCGCCGGGGGATCGAACTCATGGTGGATCTGGGCATCGCCGAGCACGTCATGCCCGAGATCCCCAAGATGCGGCTGGAGATCGACGAGCACCACCGGCACAAGGACGTCTACGAACACTCGCTCACCGTCCTGGACCAGGCCATGGACCTGGAGCGCCGACGTGGTCACGGAGCCGACCTCGTGCTGCGCCTGTCCGCCCTGCTGCACGACATCGGCAAGCCCCGGACCCGCGCCTTCGAGGGCGGCAACCGGGTGACCTTCCACCACCACGAGGTGGTGGGCGCCTCCATGACCCGCAAGCGGCTGTCCGCGCTGCGCTTCTCCAAGGACGTGATCTCGCAGGTGAGCACGCTGGTCGCGCTGCACCTGCGGTTCCACGGCTACGGCCGGGGCGAGTGGACGGACTCGGCGGTGCGCCGGTACGCCCGGGACGCCGGAGACCAGCTGGAGCGCCTGCACATCCTGACCAGGGCCGACTGCACCACCCGCAACCGGCGCAAGGCCGTCGCGCTCGCGCGTTCCTACGACGACATCGAGCGCCGCATCTCCGAACTGGCCGAGCAGGAGGAGCTGGACCGGATCCGCCCGGACCTGGACGGCAACGAGATCCAGGAGATCCTGGGCGTGAAGCCCGGTCCGCTGGTGGGCAAGGCCTACAGGTACCTCCTGGAGCTGCGCCTGGAGAACGGCCCCATGGAGAAGGAGAAGGTCGTCGAGGAGCTGCGCTCCTGGGCGGTCGACCACCTGGGGCAGGACGGCCGCCAGGACGGGTAGGCCGCGCGGGGCGGGGCGCCGGAGGGCGCCGCCGCTCAGAGCCCGGGCTTGATCGCCGTGACCGCCATCCCCGCGCCGAACACCCGCAGCGGGGTGCCCTCCAGGGTGTCCGAGACGCCGCGCGCGGCCGGGGGACGGCGGTCGAGGGACGGCATGAGGTAGTCGATCGCGCGCACGCGGAGCCCGTGGCCGCGCAGCAGGCGTCCCAGTTCCTGGCTGCTGAAGGACCGGGTGTCCGACATCCGCACGTGCAGGGGCCGAACCCAGGGCAGGAACGGGGCGGTGAGGGCGGAGCGCCGCCGATCGCCCCAGAGGACCCCGTGCGTCTCGAAGGGGAACCAGCGGTTGGACGTGGTCACGGACAGCGCGCCGCCGGGCCTGAGCACCCGGTGGATCTCGCTGAGGGCGCCGTCGAGGTCGTCGAGGTGCTCGATCACGTCGAACGCGGTGACCCGGTCGAAGGTGTTGGTGTCGAAGGCCAGCGATTCGGGGGCCATCTTGTGTACCCCCACGCGGTCCTCCAGGCTCGTCCCGGCTATGCGTCCGGTCAGTGCGTCGAGCAGCGCGGGGTCGGTGTCGATGGCGTCCACTCGCACGTAGCCCGCGGCGAGTCCGACGGTGTGGGCGCCGTGGCCGCAGCCCACGTCGAGGAGCCGGTCGCCCCGGGCGGGGAGTTGTCGGGTGACCGCCCCGATCCGTTTGGCGACCCCTCTGTTCCCGGGCCCGTTGCCGAACCCGTTCGAAGAACCGCCCGGTCCGAAGCCGCCGCTCATGGCCACCATCCCCTGCTCGTGCGCGAATGCCTGCGGGGACACTACTTTAAGTGAAGTTTTGACTACTCATGGAGATGGCGACTTGTCGACTCGTGGTCATGGGGCCTGACCTCCCCCCTTTCCCGGAAGGACCCGCGAGACCGGGGCGACACCTCCGGTGCGAGGATGGCGCGATGACGATCACCACCTGGTACCTGGAGTCGACCGACCCCGCCGAGCTCAGGCCCGGCCGCGAGCCCGAGGGCTCCGTGCGCTTCGTCCGCGCGGAGGTGCCCGGACCCGAGTTCGCCCGGTTCCTCTACACGACGGTCGGTGGCGACTACCAGTGGATCGACCGCGCCCCCTGGAGCACCGGCGAGTGGCGTGACCGGGTGGCGGACCCCAACGTGGAGACGTGGGTCCTGTACGACCGGGGCACGCCAGCGGGCTACGCGGAGCTGGAGGCCCAGCCCGAGGGGGCGGTGGAGGTCGTCTACTTCGGCCTCCTGCCCGGTTTCCTCGGCCGGGGGCTGGGCGGGCACATGCTCACCGAGGCCCTGCGCCGCGCGTGGGACCTGGGCACCCGGCGGCCGGATCGTGACGCCACCCGCCGGGTGTGGCTGCACACCTGTTCTCTGGACGGGGACCACGCCCTCGCCAACTACCGGGCCCGGGGGCTGCGCTCGTACCGGGAGACCACGGAGGAGCAGCCCGTGGTCCAGGGCGCGGGGGGATAGGTCAGAGGGAGGCGGAACCAGTCGACTCGTCGACTGGTGGAAATGTCGACACGTCCACCCCGGCCGCTGCCCCGCCCGGGGCGGTATCCGGCCGCGAACCCTCCGCGGGCGCGGGACTCTCCGGGTGGGGGCGCCGGCCCGAACACTGCGAACGGTCCCCGCGCGCGGGCGGCGGGCGCGCACCGTCCGGGCCGCGCCCATCGGGAGGTGGGCCGGACCGTCCCCGCACACCACAGGGACACTCACCCCGGACGTCGGGACCAGGCCAGCGGTGATCGCCGCACCTGGTGCGAACGCGGCGTCGCACAGCACGTCGTGGACGGAGAACCCCCGGCCCCGGTGGGTACGTCGACATGTCGCCTCACCAGCGTGTCGACAGTGACCCTCAACGCCTGGGACACCAAGCCCAGGACTGGGGCGGCGATCGGGAAGGGCCGGGGAGAACGGCGGGCCGAACAGCAGCGGGGCGACGGCGGCCGAGGCGAGCAGACCGGCGACTCACCCGCTCTCGCCGCTCCGGGCGCTCGTCCAGGGGGTGGCCACGGCTCCCAGGGGGTGGCCATGGCGCCCCGGAAGAAGCCGAGCGCGAGCAGTTCGGCCCAGACGAAGAAGGACACGCCCACAGACTGGACGTGTCCCGGAGAGGGTGCCCGGGGCCGACGGGCCCCGGGCGGATCGCTGGCTACTCGCCCGCGATGAAGTTCTCGACCTTGGTGTGCGCCTCGGCGTCGCTGTACTGCTCCGGCGGCGACTTCATGAAGTAGGAGGAGGGCTCCAGGATCGGGCCGCCGATGCCGCGGTCCTTGGCGATCTTCGCGGCGCGTACCGCGTCGATGATGATCCCGGCGGAGTTGGGGGAGTCCCACACCTCCAGCTTGTACTCCAGGTTCAGCGGGACGTCACCGAAAGCGCGGCCCTCGAGACGGATGTAGGCCCACTTGCGGTCGTCCAGCCACGGCACATGGTCGGAGGGACCGATGTGCACCGCGCCGGCCTTCAGCTCGTGGGGGATCTGCGAGGTGACCGACTGGGTCTTGGAGATCTTCTTCGACTCCAGGCGCTCGCGCTCCAACATGTTCTTGAAGTCCATGTTGCCGCCGAAGTTCAGCTGGTAGGTGCGGTCGACGATCACACCCCGGTCCTCGAACAGCTTGGACAGCACCCGGTGGGTGATGGTGGCGCCGATCTGCGACTTGATGTCGTCGCCGATGATCGGCACGCCCGCCTTGGTGAACTTCTCGGCCCACTCGGGGTCGGAGGCGATGAACACCGGGAGCGCGTTGACGAAGGCCACGCCCGCGTCGATGGCGCACTGCGCGTAGAACTTGTCGGCCTCGTCGGAGCCCACCGGGAGGTAGGAGACGAGGACATCGGCCTTGCTGGCCTTCAGGGCGGCGACCACGTCCACGGCGTCCTCGGGGGACTCCTGGATGATCTCGCGGTAGTACTTGCCCAGACCGTCGTAGGTCGGGCCGCGCATGACGGTCACGCCGGTCAGCGGGACGTCACAGATCTTGACGGTGTTGTTCTCGCTCGCGGTGATCGCGTCGGCGAGGTCGTGCCCGACCTTCTTGGCGTCCACGTCGAAGGCGGCGACGAACTCGATGTCGCTCACGTGGTACGGGCCGAACTGGACATGCATCAGGCCGGGGACCCGTGACTCCGGATCGGCGTCCTTGTAGTAGTGCACACCCTGGACGAGCGACGCCGCACAGTTGCCGACACCCACGACGGCTACACGTACCGAACCCATTGGTCCTTGCTCCTTCTTCTCCGCGAACATGGATTCCACAGCGCACGGCGACGGGCCCGCGCCGACGGCGGTCCGGGGCTCGTCATCCTGCGTCGTATTCCGTATGTGGTCAGCAGCGCGCACGGCGTATCTGTTCCCCCTCACGGCCGTCGAATACGGGGAGAACTGTCCATGTCTGGCTGGTTTGTTCTGATCTGACTCTATCTACGCTTCATGGTGAGGACGTAGGCGGTCAACGGTCCGGGCGACAACAGAGTGACCGCCGGTGACCGTGGTGTTGGGGAGACCTGCGTGATCCCGTGCGTGATCCCACACGAACCAGTCGGAAGTCGGACGACCCCGAACCGCCCCCTTCCGGTGACCGCAGTCACACGCTGCGCCCCGCTCGGTCCCCGAGCAGCCGAACTGCCAGGACCGGCGGTTCCCGGCGGAGGGTGACGAGGCCCTGCAAAGCGCGCGATACCCTCGCGCGTGGGTTGTGCTATATCGTTCGATCGCTCTAACGTGACCTTTGATTTGCGTGCGAAGCCGGTTCAGACCCCCGAGCGAAGCCAAGCCGCGGCGACGTTGACGTCGGCCCAGAGCACCGACGCGACGGGGGAAGCGCTCCCGCAGGCCAACGATCAGGAGGAAGTAGCGGCCAACGTCTTCGCGACCTGTTGAAAACCTTCACCCCCGGGTGGGCGTCTCTTTATCAAGCCTTGAAAGAAGGCCAAAGCGGCGGAACCGGGTCCAACCGCACCCGACCGCGCCGCTCCACCATCACAGGTCGCGAATCACCGATCCCCCAGGGGGACCGACCCCCGTTTCCACCAAGGAATCGTCAGGCCGAGCGGCCGTGAGAGGCAATCGAGGACCACGTGAGTACCGAACGACGACGGAATGCCGACGGCGGCCGTCGCCGGGCCGACGGCCCGGACGACGGTCCGCGCGGCGACGGCGGAAGGCGCAGGGCCGGTGGCCCTCCCCGGGAAGAACGTGCGGGCGGACGGCGCCGACCTGACTCCGAGGACGGTTTCCGGGGAGACGACGGGCCCGCTCCGCGCTCCCGCAGAGCCCGCCCCCCGGGGGACGAGAGCCGCTCCGAGGGGCGCCCCCGCCCCGAGGGCGGACGCCGCCGTGCCGAGGGAGAGCGCCCCAGGCGCCCCGACGGCCCGCGACGCCGCCCCGAGGACGACGGAGAGCGCCCGCGTCGGCGCCCCGACGGCCAGCGCCCCCGACGACCTGAGGACGGCGACCGCCCCCGTCGCCGCCCGGACGACCCGCGAGCTGGCGGACGTCGCCGCTCCGAGGGCCCGCGCGACCCCCGCGACCGCGAACACGGCGCCCGCTCCGGCGGGCGGGGTTCCCGCGCCGCCGCGGCCTCTGGCGGACGTGGCGGCAGGGGCGGTGGCGGAGGCCGCCGTCGCCCCCGTGAGGACGAACCCGACGACCGCCCCTGGTTCAAGCGCTTCCTGTCCAAGGCCTGGAAACCCGCTCTGGCCTTCTGCGGACTGATGATCATCGGCGGTGTGGCCACCTTCGCGGTGCTGTACGCCATGGCACCCGACGAGGGCGAGCTCAAGAGGAACGCGGAGAAGGACGCCTCTGCAACCCAGATCCTGTGGGCCGCGCAGGGGGACGACGAGAAGGGCGACGTCGCGCTCACCACCGGTGAGGTCCAGCGCGTCGCCGTGCAGCGCGAGGACATCCCGGAGGAGGTCATCGACGGTGTGCTCGCCGCCGAGCAGGCCACCTTCTACGAGGACCCGGGCATCAACATCAAGGGCATCGGCCGCGCCATCCTCTCCCGAGGCGAGGCGGGCGGTGGCTCGACCATCACCCAGCAGATGGCCCGTAACTACTACAGCGAGCTCGACGGCGAACCGCCGATGACCCGCAAGATCCGCGAGATCTTCATCTCGATCAAGCTGGGCCAGCAGCTCGAACCCGACCAGATCCTCACGACCTACCTCAACACGATCTACTTCGGTCGTGGCGCCTCGGGCATCGAGATGGCCGCCCAGGAGTACTTCGGCAAGAGCGTGAGCGATCTCGACCGGGCCGAGGGCGCCTACCTCGGCATCATCATCCAGATGCCGAGCAACTTCGAGAACCCCGAGCCGGACTCCTGGACCGCCAACTACCTGGAGAAGGAGCGCTGGCCGTACGTCCAGCGGCAGCTGGCCGCGATGTACGAGAACACCGGCGGCGAGCGCGGCCTGCCCGAGGCCGAGGCCCAGCAGCTCCAGATCCCGGACAGCATCATCGACTACGAGCCCGAGGCCGGCCTGGACGACCCCAAGCTGGGGTACGTCCGTCAGGCCGTGATCAACGAGGTCGAACGTCGGTACGCGGGCTCCAACGTCACCGGTGCGGACATCGCCACCAAGGGCCTGGTCATCGAGACCTCCCTGGACCCCGAGCTGATGACCGCGGCCGAAGAGGCCTTCGACGTCCTCCCCGAGGGAGCGGCGGACGACACCATGCGCGGCCTCACGGCGGTCGACCCGAGCACCGGGGAGGTCGTGGCCTTCAACGGCGGGCCGGACGTCTCCGCGGTGATCAACAACTCCCTGGTGCACCAGACCCAGGCGGGATCGGCGTACAAGCCCTATGTGCTGGCCCGTGCCCTGTCGGACGGCATCGGCCTGCGCAGCCAGTTCGACGGCGACAGCGGCCTCGAGTTCCCCGGGCTGGCCAGCCCGGTGATCAACTCCGGTGAGGTGGACTACGGCGAGGTCGACCTGATCAAGTCCACCGCTGACTCGGTGAACACCAGCTACGTGGACCTGGCGATCACGGTCGACCCGATCCGCGTGGACGAGCTCGCGGTGGAGATGGGCGTGCACCCGGACCGGCAGGAGACCTCGCAGGTCGGTCCACTGGTCGCTCTGGGCACCCACCAGGTGAACGCGCTCGACATGGCCAGCGGCTACGCGACCTTCGCCGCCGAGGGCCGCCACTTCCCGGCGCACATGGTCACCAAGGTGATGACGGCCGACGGCACCGAGGTCACCCCCGACGACCAGGCGGAGCTGGAGAGCGGCACGGAGGTCCTCTCCGAGGGGGTCGCCGCGGATGCCACCTACGCCATGCAGCAGGCCGTCCTGGAGGGCGGGGCGAAGAACGCCGCCCTCGACGACGGGCGTCCGGTCGCGGGCAAGACGGGTACTTCCTCCGACGCCGTCTCGGCCTGGTTCGTGGGGTACACACCGCAGCTGGCCACCTCGGTGGGGCTGAGCCGCGCGCAGAGCGAGCCGCTGGACTTCGGTCCGGAGTTCGGTGACGTCTTCGGCGGTACCACCTCCGCGATGGTGTGGAAGGCCTTCATGGAGGTCGCCATGGAGGGTCAGGAGCACCAGCAGTTCCCGGCCCCGCAGTGGGTGGGCGAGGACCAGCGGTTCCTGCCGACCCCCTCTCCGAGCGAGACCCCGGAGGAGACGGACGAGCCGAGCGACGAGCCCAGCGAGACTCCGAGCGAGGAGGAGTGCGACCCCAACAGCCCGGAGTGCGACACGGAACCCTCGCCGGACGAGTGCGAATGGGGTTGGGAGCCGGGCTGTGACACCGAGGAGAGCCCGGACCCGGACGAGTGCGACGTCTGGGTCGGCAGGCCGGACCACTGTGACGACGAGGAGGAGAACCTCCCCGGCGGTCCGCCCGGTGGCGACCAGAGCAACCAGGCCAACGCCAACGGCAACAACAGCCTGATCAGGCCCAGGGACTGATCGGCTCGCAGTAGCCAGGCAGGCACGGCCGGGGGCCGGTGCGCGGAGGGGAGACCCTTCGGCACCGGCCCCCGGCCGTTGGCCACGACGACCCAGGGGTTCCGCACGACCGGGAGCGCAACGCCGGTGGTACTCCGCTGCTGGTAGCCTTGGGTCCCGTATGGCTCAGAGCCTGAGCGATGCCCCCGGTGGGACCGGGCGGCGGAACGCCGGGCTCCTGCCCTCCTGCCATGGAGATTCCATGGCCGCAACAGTCCAGAGGAGGAACGTACGCTTATGCGTCGTTACGAAATCATGGTCATCCTCGACCCCAACCTCGACGAGCGCACCGTTGCTCCGTCGCTGGAGAACTTCCTGGGCGTCGTCCGCAACGACGGCGGCTCGGTCGAGAAGACGGAGATCTGGGGCAAGCGTCGCCTCGCCTACGACATCAACAAGAACTCCGAGGGCATCTACGCGGTCATCGACCTGACCGCCAAGCCCGCGACGGTCAAGGAGCTCGACCGTCAGCTCGGCATCGCCGAGGCCGTGCTCCGCACCAAGGTTCTGCGTCCCGAGGTTCACTAGGCACCCCGGTGCCCTGATCCCCTGGCCCCGCCCGTCCGTTTTTGTCCCCGGGACTGTTTTGTCTCTAGGGGCGCGGATGATGCGGGGAGCAGGCGAAACCGCCTGATCCCGAACTATCTCGAACCGGAGCCGATCCATGGCAGGCGAAACCCAGATCACGCTCGTCGGCAACCTCGTCGACGACCCTGAACTGCGCTTCACGCCCAGTGGAGCCGCGGTCGCCAACTTCCGTGTGGCCTCGACGCCTCGCACCTTCGACCGTCAGGCGGGGGAGTGGAAGGACGGAGAGTCCATGTTCCTCTCCTGCACCGTCTGGCGGCAGTACGCGGAGAACGTGGCCGAGAGTCTTCAGCGTGGCATGCGCGTCATCGTGCAGGGCCGCCTGAAGCAGCGGTCCTTCGAGACCCGCGAGGGTGAGAAGCGGACCGTCTTCGAGATCGACGTCGAAGAAGTCGGCCCGGCACTGCGCAGCGCCACCGCCAAGGTGACGAAGACGCAGCGTCAGGGTGGCGGCGGCTTCGGCGGCGGTCAGCAGGGCGGCGGTTTCGGCGGCGGCCAGCCCCAGGGCGGACAGTCGTCCCAGGGCGGCTACGGGAACCAGGGCGGCGGCTTCGGTGGCCAGCAGGGTGGTCGGGGCGGCGCCCCGGCCGACGACCCGTGGGCCACCAACGGCGGCGGCGGTTTCGGCGGCGGCAACAGCGGAGGATTCTCCGACGAGCCCCCGTTCTAAACAGCGGCTTCCCCACGTAACACCCGACCCGGCCCCTACGGGGTCGCGTCACCTTTCCATTGTCCCAGCCCATCCCCGGGAGGACCCCGGGGCTCTTGCGAAGGAGCACCACGATGGCTAAGCCGGCAGCGCGCAAGCCCAAGAAGAAGGTTTGCCTCTTCTGCCAGGAGAAGCAGTCCTACATCGACTACAAGGACACCACGCTTCTCCGTAAGTTCATCTCCGAGCGCGGCAAGATCCGTGCCCGTCGGGTGACCGGCAACTGCACGCAGCACCAGCGCGACGTCGCGACCGCGATCAAGAACGCGCGCGAGGTAGCCCTGCTGCCCTACACCAGCACCGCTCGCTAGCGGCGATATCCGAGGGAGGTCTTTGTCGTGAAGCTGATTTTGACCCACGAGGTCAACGGTCTCGGAGCCCCCGGCGACGTCGTCGAGGTGAAGAACGGTTACGGTCGCAACTACCTGCTGCCCCGAGGGTTCGCCATTCGGTGGACCCGCGGTGGTCAGAAGCAGATCGACCTGATCCAGCGCGCCCGCAAGGCGCGTGACATCCGCACCCTGGACGAGGCCCAGCAGGTCGCGGGCCGCGTGGGTGCGCTGAACGTGCGCCTCAAGCAGCGCGCCGGTCAGGGTGGTCGTCTGTTCGGTTCGGTCACGCCCGCGGACATCGTCGAGGCCGTCAAGGCCACCGGCGGTCCCGAGCTGGACAAGCGCCGGATCGAGATCAAGAACCCGATCAAGTCCGTCGGTGCCCACAAGGTTCAGGTCCGCCTGCACCCCGAGGTCGCCGCGACGATCAAGCTGGACATCGTCGGCGCCTAGTACGCGTCGGCCGTTCCGGTCACGGACCCCGTTCCTCTTCGGAGGGGCGGGGTTCTTCTGTTCCCCAGGAACACGCCGAGGGGCCGAAAAACACCCTTTAGTTACTCTTTGTAATCTAACGTGTTCTCTGTGTAGCGTTGCGTTCAGCAATGCTCCGCACGGAGAGGACAGCATACCGATGGCCGTTGAAAAACTGCCCGAGACGACAGACCACCCTCTCGCGGTGGACCGTAGGACGATGCTGCGAGGGGCCGCCCTGACCGCCGGAGGAGTACTGCTCGGCGGGGCCCTGGGGGTGTCGGTGACCGGACAGGCCACCGCGGCGGCGACGCCCAAGGTGTACACCCGGTCCGACTGGGGGGCACGCGCACCCAAGGGGACCATCGAGGTACTCGCGAAGGGGCCGACCCACATCGTCGTGCACCACACCGCGACCTCGAACGTGTCCGACACCTCCACCACCCACGCCGCCGCGCTCTCCCGGTCCATCCAGCGCTACCACATGGACAACAACGGCTGGAGCGACACCGGTCAGCAGCTGACCATCAGCCGGGGCGGCCACATCATGGAGGGCCGGGACAAGTCCCTCCAGGCCATCCGCGACGGTAAGCACGTGCTGGGAGCGCACACGGCGAACCACAACTCGCACACGATCGGCATCGAGAACGAGGGGACCTACACCTCGTCCACGCCGCCGGGTGCCCTCATGTCCTCGCTGGTCGACACCTGCGCGTGGCTGTGCCTGGTCTACCGCCTGGACCCGCAGAAGGCGATCGTCGGCCACCGGGACTACAACGCCACCAACTGCCCGGGAGACCAGCTCTACGCGATGCTCCCCAAGCTCCGTGACGACGTGGGGAGCAGGCTGCGCAAGCAGCTGAGTCACATGAGCGAACACGCCGGACGGGAACTCACGCTGGAGGAACTGCCGAGCTACCCGGCCGTCCCGAGTTCGGAACGGGTCGCGACCTTCTACCACGGTCCCACGGTGGGAGACCTCGACTCCGGCTTCTAGGAGGAGATCTCCGTCGTCGGCCGCCCCTGCCTCCCCCGCAGGGGCGGTTCCTCCTTGCGTCCGCGGCGCGAGTCCGGCGCCTTCACGGAGGGGTTCTTCGCTGTCCGGGCCCGGCCCGTTCCCCGCTGGCGACTCGGCTCCTCCCGCGCGGTCCCTGCTCGGAGCCGGACTCTCCGGGGCCCGAACGGGCCTTGGTCGGGTCGCACGGGCAGGACCCACACCCGCGGTCGAGGTGGGCGGTGAACCCTGTGCCCTGGGCCGGGGTCGACTTGGTGACTTGGTGACTTGCGGATTCGGGGATTCGGGGATCAGGGGCGATGGGCGCCGGTGATCAGCCAGGCCTCACCCCGGGCGCGTAGGCCCAGGGTGACGGCACGGGCGAGGATCCACACGGCGAAGGCGATCCACAGACCCACCAGGGCGCCGGTCTCCGAAGTGGCGAGACCGGGGATGACCAGGGCGAACGGCATGAACGCGAGCATCGTCCACAGGGAGGCCCAGGCCAGGTAGCGCTGGTCCCCGGCGCCCATGAGGACGCCGTCCAGCACCATGGTGACGCCGCTGAGCGGCTGCATGAGGGCGACCACCACGAGGGAGGCCATGATGAGCGCGGCCACGCTCGGGTCCGAGGTGAACGGGACGTGGGCCCAGGGCAGCACGAGGAACACGAGCACGGTGAACAGGAGCCCCGACATCACGCCCCACTCGACCATCCGCCGGGTGGCGTCCCTGGTTCCACGCACGTCGCCCGCGCCGAGGTAGCGGCCCACGATCGACTGCCCGGCGATGGCGATGGCGTCCATCGCGAACACCAGCAGAGCCCAGATGTTGTAGCTGACCTGGTGCGCGGCGATGGACTCGTCACCGAGCCGGGCCGCGACGGCGGTGGTCACCAGCGCCACCACGCGCATGGACACGCTGCGCAGGAACAGGGCGAACCCGGCCGAGGCCGAGGATCGCAGCCCTGACAGTGACGGCGTGAGGGAGACGCCCGCACGCCGGGCCGACCGGGCGATGGTGGCCACGTACCAGAACGCCCCGCCGGCCTGGGCGATCACGGTCGACCAGGCGGACCCGGCGATGCCCCAGTCGAACACGAGGACGAAGGTCGCGCACAGCACGGCGTTGCCGACGTAGGACGCGACCGCGACCACGAGGGGGGTCCGGGCGTCCTGGAGTCCGCGCAGTACGCCGGTCCCCGCCATGATGATCAGCAGGAACGGCGTGCTCAGCAGGCTGATCCGCAGGTAGGTGAGGGCGTAGGGGGCGACCTCGGGCGAGGCGCCCAGGAGGTCGATCATCCACGGGCCCAGCGGCCAGCCGATCCCGATCGCGGCGATCCCCAGCAGGATCGCGAGCCAGAGCCCGTCCACCCCGTCCCGGATGCCGCCCGGGACGTCTCCGGCACCGAACTTACGGGCCACCGCGGCGGTGGTCCCGTAGGCGAGGAAGATGCACACCGCCGCGAGGGTCAGCAGGACCTGACCCGCGACCCCGAGGCCGCCCAGCGCCTGGGTGCCCAGACTGCCGACGATCGCGGCGTCGGTGAGCAGGAAGAGCGGTTCGGCGATCAGGGCGAAGAACGTGGGGATGGCGAGGGCGAAGATCTCGCGATCGTGGCGGTGCCGGAAGGGAGCCGCCGAGAGCAGATTGGCCATGACGGAGCCACAGTACCGGACAGGCGTTCGACGGCCGGTGTGGCGTCTGGCACGAACCACCGAAGCCTGTGGATAACCTGTGGAAAGCCGCCCTGTGAGACATCTTGCACCTCCCGGCAGTGAACCGCGTTTTCCCAGTTCAAGTGGGCTATGGGCGACTCGTGGCAAAGTTATCCACAGGTGATGTGCATAACCTCTGTGCGCAATGCCCCACGGGGCTTCGGTTGTGGTGGTAGGGGGTTGTCCACAGGCGAGCCGCGCGGCGTCTTCGGCACCCCGGATGGGGCATGCTGGAAGAGTCGGTCCGATCCGGGTCGACGCACGCGGCCGGTGTGGGGAGAAGTTCGTGAGTGTCGCTGAGCAACCACCTGAAGAGGGCGGATACGAGCGCACCCCACCTCACGACATCCCGGCCGAACAGAGCGTCCTGGGCGGCATGCTGCTGTCGAAGGACGCCATCACCCAGGTCGTCGAGATCATCCGCTCCGCGGACTTCTACCGCCCCGCGCACCAGATCATCTACGACAGCGTCGTGGACCTCTTCTCCCGCGGCGAGCCGGTCGACGCCATCTCGGTCAACGCTGAGCTGACCAAGCGCGGGGAGGCCACCCGGGTCGGCGGGGCCCCCTATCTGCACACGCTCACCGAGGCGATCCCCACCGCGGCCAACGCGGGCTACTACGCCAAGATCGTCTCGGACCGGGCGATCCTGCGGCGCCTGGTCGAGGTCGGCACCCGGATCGCGCAGATCGGCTACGCGGGCGACGGCGAGGTGGACGACCTCGTCGACCACGCCCAGGCGGAGATCTACAAGGTCGCCGAGAAGCGCACGGGCGAGGACTACGTGGTCCTCGGCGACATCATGCCCGGGGCCCTCGACGAGATCGAGGCGATCGGCGCCAACGATGGCAGCATGACCGGCGTGCCCACGGGCTTCGCCGACTTCGACGCCCTCACCAACGGCCTCCACCCGGGTCAGATGGTGATCATCGCCGCCCGTCCCGCAGTGGGCAAATCGACCCTGGCCCTGGACTTCGCGCGGGCCGCGTCCATCAAGAACGAGATGGCGTCCGTCTTCTTCAGCCTGGAGATGGGACGCAACGAGATCGTCATGCGTCTGCTCTCCGCCGAGGCGCGGGTGCCGCTGCACACCATGCGGTCCGGTCTGATGACCGACGATGACTGGGCCCGGCTCGCCAGACGGATGGGCGAGGTGGCCAGCGCGCCGCTGTTCATCGACGACTCCCCGAACATGTCGATGATGGAGATCCGGGCCAAGTGTCGGCGCCTCAAACAGCAGCACGACCTCAAGCTCGTGATCGTCGACTACCTCCAGCTGATGAGCTCGCCCGGCCGGGTGGAGAGCCGCCAGCAGGAGGTCTCCGAGATGTCGCGTTCGCTGAAGCTCCTGGCCAAGGAGCTCGAGGTGCCGGTGGTCGCGCTGTCCCAGCTGAACCGTGGTCCCGAGCAGCGCACCGACAAGCGCCCCCAGGTCTCCGACCTGCGTGAGTCCGGGTCGATCGAGCAGGACGCGGACATGGTGATCCTGCTCTACCGCGAGGACGTGCACGACAAGGAGTCCCCGCGCGCGGGCGAGGCCGACATCATCGTGGCCAAGCACCGTAACGGCCCCACCGCCGACGTGACCGTGGCCTTCCAGGGCCATTACAGCCGTTTCGTCGACATGGCTCCGGGTTAACTCGTCGACTTGTGGACACGGGGTGTGACCGTAGGCGGTCGGATTCGCCGCTTCGGTTACACCCCGTTGTATCGGTCAATCCATTAGTCGACTTATGTGCTAGCCGAAAAGTCGACAAAGAGACACGTCGACATTACTCTGCGGAGTCGCTGGTCAGGACCCCTCCGTGGAGCTCCGAGCGGCGACCCGTGAACCGCTGACGCGCCATGCGTCGTGCGTCACGAACACGGTCCCTGGGGTCGCGGAGGGCGTCGTCGATCGCGTCGGCGACGGTCCCGAGCGGGACCCCGCCCGGGACCCGTTCCATGGTCTGGGGCAGGTGGCCGACGCCTCCCGGGGCGCGGACGCTGAGCTTCCCGTTGTCCGGGTCCTCCGCGCCTGCCAGAAGGCGCAGGGGGTGCTCTTGCCGGAGCCGTTGTCGCCGATCACTCCCACGCGTTCGCCGGGGCTGATCGTGAGACTGGCGCGGTCGAGGACGGTGTGGCCCGCGTAGCGCCTGCTGACCTCGTTCAGGGCGAGCTGGGATCGGAGTCGTGTTCCTGTGCCGAGCATGGGGCCCTCCCTGTCCTGAGTGGTTCCGGTGTCTCTGGGTGCCACGGAGCGCAGGGGGGTGTTTTGGTCATGGGCACACTGGTGTGCTGCGGGACCGGAACATGGAGGGAGGCTGTCCGTGCGCGACCGCGGTGTGGTGACGTCGACGGAGCACCCGGGCCCGCTGCGCGGTGGGGGCGCGGAACGTGGACGTCCGGCGCGTCCACAGGTGGATGTACAGCCTCATGTGCGAGACGAAGCGTCTCGTTGCACCTATCGTCGATGGCTTTGAGTGAGACCGGGATCACTCATGAGTACCGCCCATGGCGCCAAATAGAGACGTCCACATTTAGATTTATGGTCTTGCCGATTTGTCGACATAGCGACGAACGAGTTCCGGAGCGTGAGGGCGGTGCCCGGTCCTGGACATGACGAAGGGCCGCCCGCGAGGTGCGGGCGGCCCTTCGGGGCGGTTGTCGGCGTCGCGGACTAGAGCCAGCGGGCCTCGGGTCGGGTGCGGCCGCTGTCGTCAGTGACCAGGACCCAGTGCATGATCGGGTGCTCCGAGGTGATGGTGTCGGCGTCCTCGTGATCCGTGCGCGGCTGCGGGACCAGCGCGGGCTCGGGGGCCAGGCCGGAGAGCCGGCGGCTCGCTGCGGTGGATCGGGTGCGCCGAGAGGTGGTCGCGGAGCGAGAGAGGTGCGGCCCGTGTTCGGTCCTGCGTGCCATGAAGCCCTCCTCGTTTCCTTATCAGATGACCCAAGTTAACCCTATGTTCACCTTCGAGTCAATTGGGTTCCTTCTCGGCGCGTCGTCTGTGCAGGGATCGCGCTCCGCCTCGGGCTCCAAAGTGAACGGAAGGTGAACGGATCGGTAACCCAGTACTACCCCGGTCGGGCCCGGTTCACTCCGGTCCGACCCGGCTGCGACGCGCTCCCGTCGGCGTTGAGGTCCCCGAACACGAAGAAGCACCCGCCGCTGGGGCGGGTGCTCCGTGAACGTCCGTCGTCGGGTGCGTCCGGCTACTCCTTGAAGATCAGTCCCACGACCTCAAGGTAGAGCTGCTCCGGGTAGGGAATGAAGGCGATCTTGCTGAGCGCCTGGTCCTGACCGGCGGACTCCATCACGAAGGTCCCGTATCCGAGGAAGCGGCCGACCAGGGTTCGCTCGAACCGCATGTCGGTGACCTTGCCCAGCGGCATCATGTTCACCTGCCGGGTGATCAGCCCCGTGGTCAGCAGCAACCGCGCCGACGTGATCACGAAGTAGTCCACTGACCACTCGGCGACCCGCCACACGAACCACACCAGCACGAGTAGCCACAGCCACCACACGAGTGCCAGGGTCGCGGCGCTGTTGGCGCCGATCGTCCTGCTCAGGATGGCCGCGAAGACCAGAGCCACCAGAACCGCACCCACCGGTCCGATGAGGACCGCGGGGTGCCGGCGGATGGTCACGACATCCTGCTCGTGAGGTAGGAGATAGCGGTTCACCGATGCCGGAGCCGCGTTGCTTGAGGCTACGAGCTTCATGAAACCCGACCCGTCCCCGCCTACGACAGCAGCGTGTTGACGAACCGGGACATCGACTCCGCGCCGCCCACCAGGAGATCCAATCCGCTCTGGATCACGCCGGCCGCGCTTTCAGGTTGCGTGAGCAGATAAAACGCCACGAAACCAATGAGCGCGTAACCGCCCCATTTCTTCAACTTCGCCACGACTGACTCCCCTTGGAATCCACCTGACCCACCAACCCAGCAGCGATTGTCGCATCGACCATCTTGCCCGTAAAGCCTGGAGCGCACTCTCGGCGTGGCGGTATGTCGGACGTTCACCCCTTGCGGGCTGTGTCCGGTTTCGGTGGTGTTGGTAACCGGGTCACTGGAGGCCCGGAAAGAGTTTCTGTTCTGGTGCAGGTCAGGGCGGTGGAATCGGGCGCGCTGGCGTGCGCTCCCACCGGTGGAACGGGGCGGAGGGCGCGCTGCCGGGCTCCGGAGGAGGGTCACCGATCCCTGGGGGAGGGGTGACGGAGAGCCAGGTTCTTCGCCAACCGAAGAGACAGGTAGTGCAGGCCCGAAACCGTTACGGGAGCGTCGTGTGGGTGTCTAGCGCTGTTCCGCGAAGGCCAGGGCGAGTACCTGGAGGTGCTGCCGAGCGATCCGCTCCACGAGGTCCGGTGTGGCCCGCCCGGTCACGTCCTGGGCGCCGTGTCTGGCCGCGTCCACGCACCGGGAGACGGTGGAGGTGTGGTGCACGTCGGAGAACTCCGACGACAGGCGGTTGACGACGGGGCTGAAACGCGGGTCGCGGGCGGCCTTGGCGGTCGAGGGGGAGGGGTTCTCGGGCATCTCACTCCTTGGGGCTGCGGGGGCGGACAGCACGGCGCGTGTGCGGTTCGGGGCTTTGGGTAGCCACTGGAGGGTTGCCGGAGTGCCGCGCCGGAAACGGGCGGCGACGTTCGGATATCAGTGGGCTGAGCCCCTTGTGGGGTGGTTTCGGTCTGGCATGTGTACCCGGTTACGGGTAGTCAGGAACCATCATCACTCTAATCTGTTACGTTCCAATCTCGAAATGAATTCGGCTAATGCAACACCGTGTCGGTCGCCCACTGACCGAGCTGGCTCCACCTGGGGTGACGCCTCGGGGCAAGGGCGCGTGATGGGACCAATGCCCGATTTTCGGGCGTTCATTCACCCCGGCTCTAAAAGAGCCGAAAAAGCGCCCGATCGGTGATCCGATCGGGCGCTGACACCTCGCACTGCGGGGTTCTGGTTCAGGAACAGCCGTACAGACGGTCGCCCGCGTCGCCCAGCCCCGGGAGGATGAAGCCGTTCTCGTTCAGGCGCTCGTCCACGGCCGCCGTCACCACGCGCAGGGTGGCGCCGTGGTCGTCGGGCAGGGTTTCGGTCAGCTTCTGCTCCACCGCGACCAGGCCCTCGGGCGCCACCAGCAGGCAGATCGCGGTGATGTGGTCGGCGCCACGCTCCACGAGCAGCTTGAGCGCCGCCGCCAGGGTTCCGCCCGTGGCCAGCATCGGGTCCAGCACGTAGCACTGGCGCCCCGAAAGGTCCTGCGGGAGGCGGTCGGCGTACGTGGCGGGCTGGAGGGTCTCCTCGTCGCGCGCCATGCCGAGGAAGCCGACCTCGGCCGTGGGCAGCAGGCGGGTCATGCCGTCGAGCATGCCGAGCCCGGCGCGCAGGATCGGCACGACAAGGGGTGTGGGACGCGTCAGCTGGGTGCCGGTGGTCTCCACGAGCGGCGTCTCGATGGTGACCTCTGTCACGCGGACGTCCCGCGTCGCTTCGTAGGCGAGCAGGGTGACCAGCTCGTCCGTCAGCCGCCGGAAGGTCGGTGAGTCGGTCCGCACGTCGCGCAGGGTGGTCAGCTTGTGCGCGACCAAGGGGTGGTCGACGACCAGGGTTTCCAAAGCGTTCTCCGGGTGAGCTGGGATAACGGGACGGTGGATGGGGAGAGGGGCCAGCCCGAGTCTAACCGCGCGTATCACCCGAACCAGGGCTCCCTGCGGCCACCGCCGCCCCCGTCGGGCTCCCCCGGTTGCGTCGGGTGGGAAACAGGAGCGCACGGGTTCGGTCACGGGGGCGCGGGAGACCCGTCTCTCGTGAGAGCGTTAGGGCGTTCTACGGCGGACGTGGGGCTACGGCGCAGTGAGGGTGATCGTTACCATGGCACTCGCACGGGCGGGCCGGGCGCCACTCGTCCGCACCGAAACACCGTCCGGGTTGGGGTGACGATGACAGTGCTCGATCATGGTGACGACGACTCGGGTGACTTCGCGGCCGTCGCGTACAGGGAAGAGGAGTACTGGGATGTCGACCTCCTCCCCGTCGCGCTGACACACGATCTCAAGGGGCTCATCCACGCCCTGCGCCAACAACCGAGCATCAGCGGCTCCCTCGGGCTGGTGTCGGTCGGCGACGACTTCTTCATCATCGTCCGGGTGTACGGCGGTGAGGTCTCCCTCTTCCTGTCCGACGTGACCGCCTCGGTGGACTGGCAGGTCGCCCGGGACGCGCTGGACTACCTGGACATCGACCTCCCGGAGGACGACGACCTCGACCAGGTCCTGCCCGCGGGCGACCTGTCCGTTGTTGCGGATCTGGGCCTGGACGAGATGGAGCTGGGCGCCCTCGCGGGTGATCTGGACCTGTATCCGGACGAGGTGCTCGCGAGCGTGTCCGAGCGGCTGGGATTCGCCCAGGCCTTCCAGCGTGTCCTGGACGGTATGGGGTAGGGCACGCCTGGAAGACCACCAGGGTAGAGATCAGGAGGGCACGCGGTGTCGACCTTCGCAGCTGTCTTCGCGCCGAGCGGCAGGACATGGCGGGGTACTGAGGTCGAGCTCGGTGACGTGGATGCCATCGACGACATCACCGACCTCATGCTGGACCTCGCCACGGACTGGGGCAGCGAGCTGACCCTGCTGTTCGTGGACGCGGACGACGAGTGGTTCGCCGTCGTCCGACTGGACGATTCGGACCCGGACCCGAGGGTCTACCTCTCGGACGGGCGGGTGGTGCACGACCACCCGCTGGCCGGAGTGCTCTCTGAGGCCGGGGGGCTCGGCTCCTCGCAGCCCATCGAGAGCGCCGGGGCCCGTCCCGATCCCAGGCCGGACGGTGACGGGCAGCTCCTCACCGACCTCGGCGTCACCGAGGACGAACTCGCCGACCTCTCCGTGGGCGGCGGAGTGCTGCCCGGCGACGTGATCGCGATCGTCGCGGAGCGCTCGGGGTTCACCGACGTCCTCGACTCGTTGCGGCCGTGACGGAATGACCGGCCTGCCCGAACTGGACCGGGCCGCGGTCGACGAGGCGATGCTCGCTGCCCTGGCGGAGGCCGAGCGGGCCCTGGCCACCGAGGACGTTCCTGTCGGTGCCGTGGTGCTCGGCCCGGACGGTGCCGTACTCGGCCGGGGGCACAACGAACGTGAGGCCACCGGGGATCCGACCGGCCACGCCGAGGTGCTGGCGCTGCGCGCCGCCGCCGAGGCGCACGGCGAGTGGCGCCTGTCCGGGTGCACCCTGGTGGTCACCCTGGAGCCCTGCGTGATGTGCGCCGGGGCCACCGTGCTCTCCCGGGTGGACCGGCTGGTGTACGGGGCGCGCGACACGAAGGCCGGTGCGGTGGGGTCGATGTGGGACCTGGTCCGCGACCCGCGCCAGAACCACCGTCCGGAAGTGGTTCCACCCGATCTGATCAGCCGAGACGTCGCCGACCGCTGCTCGGATCTGCTGATTCGGTTTTTCGCACAGCGCCGAGTCCGGTAGAGTACCTCTCGGTGGATTCGCCTAGTGGCCGATGGCGCCCGCCTCGAAAGCGGGTAAGGGGCAACCCTTCGAGGGTTCAAATCCCTCATCCACCGCTTGAGGACCACGTTCACGCAGGTGAGCGCAGGTCCGGTGGAAGTTGCGAAGGCCGGTTGATCCGGGTCGGTGCACATACGGTGCACATGGTCGGAGAGACCGGCCTTTCGTGTTCCCAGGGTCCTTCCGGGTCACATCCGAGGCCCGTTACGCGGCGAGAGCCTTCACACGGGCGGCGTCCATCGCTTCTGCGACCTCGTCCAGGCGGTCCGGGAACAAGTGCCCGTACCGGTCCAGGGTCATCGTGGCCGTGGCGTGCCCGAGCATGGCCTGAACCACCTTGACATCGGCGCCGGCCGCGATGGCCAGTGACGCGGCCGTATGGCGGAGCTTGTGCGGGGTCAGTCCGGTCCCATCGAGTCCGGCCGCCTTCACCGCCTTGTCGAACTCCCTACGACGCCAGTTGCGCAGCCGCAGCGGGGTCCCGCGCCGAGTCGCGAAGACCAGGGAGTCATCGGGCAGCCCTTCCACCAGGGGCCGCAGTTCGGCCCGCAGGGACGGCGGGATCGGAACGGTCCGGCTCTTGCCCGTCTTGGGTGTCTGCTCCACGAGCTTGCCCTCCACCTCAGCGAACGCCGTCGTGATCCGGATCCGCCGACCGGCCAGGTCCACCCTCCCCACGCGTAGCGCGGCGGCCTCATTGAACCGCAGGCCCGTGTAGGCCAGCAGGAGGATCAACGGCCGGTTGATCAGCGCTCCAGCAGCCACCTGGTCGTAGGCGGTCCGCAAGGACGCGGAGGCGTTGGCGAGGTCTTCGACCTGGAGGTGGTTCAGGTAAACGTGTTCGGCCTCGGAGGGCCTGGGCAGCGGCACGCCCTTGGCCGGGTTGTAGGGGATGCGCCGGGGCACGCACCAGCCCAGGACCATGGACAGGATGCTGTGCACGTGCCTGGTCTGGGAGGCCCCGAGGTTGGCGCCGCCCTCTTCCCGTGGCCTCTGCATCTCCGCGATCCAGACGGCGATGTCCTCGGAGTGGATTGCCGAGAGCGGGAGGTCTCCCCAGCGGGGGAGAAGGTAGAGGTCGAGGAGACCCCGATACTTCCACCAGGTCGAGCGCTTGATGTCGGTACGGGTGACCAGCCACTTCTCAGCCATCTCACCGAACGTCGTCTTGCCGTCGTTGGGGTCCCGGTAGACGCCTTCGTGCAGACTTGCCTCTATGTCGCTTTGGCGCTTCTCCGCGTCCGGCTTCTTCTTGTAGGTGCCGCCGCTCTTGAGCTTGCCGGAAGGATCGTAGTAGCGGACCATCCACCGGGCGGGAGGGGTCCGTTTGGCTTCCTTGGCCGCCTTCACGGACTCGTTGTAGCTCCTGTCCTTGGTGCGGTCGTAGACCCATGCACGAGCCATCAGGGGTTGCCTTTCCAGGTAGGGGAGCGGTCAGCGGGAGGTGACCCACGCGTGGACCTCAGCGGGCACGTAGCGCACGTACCGGCCGACGCGGTGGGACGGGGGTCCGTCGCCCTTGTACCGCCACTCATAGAGGGTCTTGGGCGGCACTCGGAGGTAGGCGGCGGTGTCGGTGACCGACCAGAGCACTTCGTCAGTCCGGGGCCGGGGAACGGTAGAAGTGGTGCCAGCGGTCTTCATGCGGCCCTCGTCCCTGTCGTTGTCGAAACTTTGGGGGTGCGTGCGGCGTCGAGTTGGGTGCGGCGTTTGAGTGCTTCGCCCACGGCGCGGAGGAGGCGTTGTTCTCGGGGTGCCACGTCCGGATCGGTGGGGCGTGCGAGTTCCCAGGCGTAGTCACCGGAGTTGACCGAGGTCAGTACCGGCGGCCGGGGCTGTTCGTTCTCGCCCTGGCCCTCGTTGGCGGGATCGACACCGAGCGCGTCCAGGACCCAGGCCAGCCGGTCCGCCTTGTGATCGGCCAGGGTCTTGCCGGACCACTTCCGAGAGACCAGCACGCGACGGCCCGCGTAGCCCAGGTGTTCGCGTCGGTGGGCTTTGGAGCGGCAGAACCCCGGTCGCTGACCGGCTTTGGGGTCCTGGGGTTGGATGCCGTACCGGAGCCAGTTCGAGCACCGAGGCGAGCAGGGCTCGAATCGGAGGGTTTCCATGAGTCGGTCCACGTGCTGTTCCTGCCGTGCGGTTTCGGCGGCGTGGCAGTCAGCGATGTCCTTGGTCAGGTACTTGGCCAGGTAGCGCACGCACCGGGCGGCGTCCTCGGTCCCGGCCACGACCCCTTTGGCGTCCACCTGTCGGCCGAACCGCACCACGTGGAAGGGTTCCGGATCAGGTTCGGCGTCGATCTCGTCCAGCGCCTCATCCCAAGTCGGGAGCACCTCCCCCGTGATGGGGTCGAGGTAGGAGGCGGCGCCCGCATCCCACACCGGCAGGTGTTCGCCCTCGTATCGCACTGTGTCCGCAGCAGGCCACCACACCTGGTGGTAGGTCGCGGCGGCGATCTGACGTAGCTCCGAGCGCGGGAGGGTGCCGCGTGTGGCCATGTGCAGGTGCGGAGCCAGACGCCGTTGCGGTTCGACCGAGGCGAAGTACTGCACGTCGAACCCGGCGACCCGGCGCAGGTTCTGCACGAACCGGTCCACGAGCTTGGAGAAGTGCAGGGTGTCCCGGGCGGCCCGCCGGTAGTCATAGGTGGCGAAGTCGACCGGGGTGCCATCGGAGCGCACCCGACCGTAGGAGTCCAGCGTGAGCGTCAGGAACAGGGAGGGCCGGAAGACCTTCCCGGAGTCGGGGTCGGTGAAGGCCCGCCCGACGGTCTTGCGGGTCATGGGTCGCTTGGGCAGGTCGGGGGCGTCTTGGCGGCGTTTGGTGGAGCGCACCCGACGCGGACCCGACTCCGAGGATGCCGAGCGGGTGACCGATCCCCGAAGGCCGGAGGCGGTGATTTCCTCGTCCAGGTCCGCGATCGCCGCATCCAGGGCGGAGAGCTGATCGGGTTCGGCGGCCCCGGTCGCGGCGAGCCGGTCCCGTTCAGCGGTGACCATGGCGCGTTGTTCGACCCACTGCTGTTGTTGCTCGGTCGGTGGGTCGGGCTCCACGATGGGTTCGGCCGCCAGATGCCAGCCTTCTTCGCACTGGGTTCTGCGCAGGGACCTCTTTCTCTTCGCGCAGGCCGGACACCGTGATTCCAGGGTGGACCCGCAGGGGACGTCGATCACCTCGGTGGCCCCGTTCGCGATGTTCGTCCGTCGAAGGGAGACGGGCCGGATGCACACACCGTGGTCGGCGGCGACCTGTTCGGCCACCTCGCGTGCGAGGGGTTGCAAGAGCCGTTCAGCTCGGGTGGACTTACCGGTAGGAGTAGGCATCAGCGTCCCTCCACCAAGCGAGGCCGAGGTGAATGTGCAGGAGTTCCCGAAGGTCGGCACCACGAAGCGACTCATCGTGCTGGGGGTGGCGCACGCACTGATGTTCGTGGGCGGCGCGGTCATGCTGTGGAGCTTCGCGAAGGCGGGCAACCACTGGCTGTTCCTCGTATTCGCGGTTTTCGTGCAGGTGTGGTCGATCGTCGGTTTCCTCTGGCAATGGCGTGATCACCGTCGTCACCGATCCGCCGTCCCGTAGCCGCCCGCCATGGCGGTGATGTGAGTGTCCGAGACGTAGGCGGCCCGCACTCGCACCGGGGACGGTGAGGTCTCCAACCGGACGTAGGCCACCCCGGGAAGAGCGGGGTCGATCAAGTGCGCCTCAGCTCCGCGTTCCCGTGCGCCTTCTCCGAGGACCATGTCCACCTGGGATGCCTCATCGAGTCGGAGGGCGATCTTGTCGGGGAAGAGATTGCGCAGGTTCATGACCTCTTTGCGCGGGTCCTGCAACGCCGCTAGCACTGAGAACCCGACCGAGCGGCCTTGTGAGGTCAGGGTGGCGATGGCGTTCTCCGAGCGTTTCCGCACGTCCCGGTCGGGGTGGTAGGCGGTCAGAAAGGCGACCTCGTCCAGGACCACGACCACGAACGGATCAGCCGTGGTCGGAGTGTGTGAGCGCTGTTTCCCGGCGTAGCGTTCGGCGCGTTCCTGCATCTGAGTGACGGCGTGTTCGAGCAAGGCCACCGCAGATTCCCCGGTGTCCGCGTACCGGGCGAACAGGTCGCGTCCGTAGGCGAGTTCCATGCGTTTGGGGTCGATCCCCCACACCTGCGCCGACCCGTCCGCCAGGGCGGGGAGCATGGCCCGGATCGCGGACCACAGCACCGAGCCCTTGCCGGCCCCGGTCACCCCGACGATCAGGACGTGCGTGCCATGCAGGCGCAGATTCCAGGGTGTTCCGTCTTCCCGCTTGCCCACCGGAAGCCCGCCCAGGTCCGGGCACTCGGGGACGGGGAGCGCGTCCAGGGGTTCGGCGAGGGTGTCGTGTCGGGGGAACTCCAAGGTGATGTCCCGAGGCCCGTTCACGGTGACGCGGCAGGAGGGGGCGGCGAACCCGTGCGCCAACTCCACCACGCGGTGTTCGAAGTCGGTCGGTGAGGTTCCGGCGACCAGGGAGACGCGGACGTAGTCGGCCCGAGCGTTGCAGGCCACGGAGCGGATGCGGGGCAGGTAGCGGCGTTCCTGGTAGGACTCGGCCAGCCCGGAGATCACCAGCACGGGTTGCCAGTGCCTGCGGTACACGACCAGGTGCCGCCACCACGCCAGCAGCCGCCACGTGACGTAGTACCGGTACGAGGTCGGCCAGGTACGCCACCACACCAACGAGACGACAGCCAGGCCCCCGGCCAGGGCAGCGAGGCCGACCCATCCGAAGAACCACCAGGACGCGGCCACGAAGGTGGACGAGGTGACCATGACGGGGAAGCGGAACGGCAACGACACCACCAGGCGCACGAAGCGGTAGATCCAGGAGCCCAGGACGACGATGCCGGGGGTTTCCACGATCGGTGTCGTCCACCGCACCCCTTGAGCCGGGGTCGGCAGGGTCGGGGAGGACTGAGTGGCCCCCACCTTGGGTTGGCGCATCATCGCTCCCCACCGCCGTTCATAGCCTCGGAGGCGGCGATCTCGGCCCAGAGCAGATCGGAGTCAGCGCGAGCGCAGGCGGCGAAGCGAGCGGCGTCCGGGTTGCCATCCCGCTCAGCGATGGCGGCGAAGATCCGGGACTTGAAGTCGAAGAACTCCGCCCGCTCAGCCTTGGTCACCCGGGGCTTGTCGTACTCGGCCAGGAACACCCGCACCAGCTCAGGGCCGGTCAGAGCGGACAGGTCTTCGGGAATCTGGTACATACTGGGGGCACCTCTTCTGAGATTTAGCGGTCCAGCAGGGGGTTAAAGGGGCGGCCACGGTGTTCCAGCACCAGGCCGCCCCGTCGTGTGTTCAGGTCAGGCCGCTTCCTTGGCCGGAGCACGACGACCACCAGCAGCGCCGGGAGCCTTCACGCCCCGAGCTCGCAGGGAATACGCCACTCGGGGGCGGCGGCCGGAGTCGTCGACGTAGGGCATGACCGCCATCGCTTCGAACTCCACGGGGCGAAACGGCAGGCCCGGAACCTCGTCCGGCAGGGTGGGGCACACCTGCGCGGCGACCTTGACCTTGACCGACTTGGCCTTGCCCCGTGCTTCGGGGTCGGCGTCGATCACGTCCACCGCCCACAGCGGTAGCCCGGTGTCCTTGTCCATCTGCGGCTTCTTGGTCTCGAAGTCGGTGATCGCTTCCACCCCGAGCGCGAACGCACCAGCGGGGAAGACCGTGTCGAACGCGACCGGCAACGCACCCTGAATAGCCATTTCATGAGCCTTCCATCTTGTCGACCCCCCTAGACGCTCGGCGGCGAGCGCCACCGACAACGATTGTCTAGGGGCCTACGCAAGAAAGTAGCAACCCGCCCCAGGATTGTCTAGGGGGGTACTCAGGCGGGGGTCCAAGTGATGACAGTGGCATCATCATGGCTCTTCGCCCGCTGGTAGCGCTGGCCCTGGGCGTCCCGGTGCTCTTGGTCGCGCACGTGGTCGATGAGGGCGCCCGGACCGTCCTGAGAGGCCATGCGGTAGCAGTCTTGCCAGGTCTGGGAGCCGAAGACCTCGACACCGCGCGTGGCCCCGTCGGTCATGGCGGCGAACCCGGTCACGTCCGACAGGGGCAGGGACCCGGTCAGTGCCTCATCAGCGGCACGGGCGTCCACACCGGCTGTCCAGAACCCGCCCGGGGTGTTGCGCAGTGGGCGCACGGAGCGTTTGGCCCCGGAGCGCTCGCGTCCCAGCTCGGTTTTCAGGTCGTCTAGGCGGGTGTCAGCGATGGTCGAGACCGTGCCGTTGGCGTGGCGGATCAGCAGGACCGAGTCCGAGAGCACGAGGTAGTCCAACTGTTCCCCGGTCAGGCGGACCAGGATGACGGTTGCCGAGGGAAATTCCTGGTTGGTGCGATCGCAGGCGGGTCCGTGGAGTTCGGCCATGGTGGTGATGGCTTGGGCCAGCACTGTTCTCAGCGAGTTGGTTCCCAGGAGCCCGGCGAGCAGCAGACCGGCCAGGCGGCGTGTGTGCCAGGCGACCCCGTGAGCGCATCCGATCTCGACCCCTGTTGGCGCACTGGCCCCGTCCAGGAGCACCGCCCCGTTGGTGGTCAGGGCGGCGACGTCCTCGTTTGCCTGGTCGGGGTCGCCGGGGTCGGTGGCAAGGAGGAATGGCATGGCTCTACTGCTGCTCGTCCTGGTCGTGGCGGTAGACGGGGGTGATCAGTTCGGCGCTTTGCGGAAGACCCGTGTCGGGGTCGTGGGTGCTGCGCACCAGGACGGAGAAGCGTTCGGAGCCGACCTGTCCCCATAGGGAGGCCACTTCACCGTTGAGGAAGTGCGCCACTCCGCGTGAGCCCTGGGGGTGGATTCCTCCGATGGCCAGGAAGGTGCCCTTGCCGTCCGGTCGGGGCAGGCGGCCGAGGTAGGCCACGTCCGTGGGCTGTTGGGGGTCCATCTCCTGTCCGGACCGGTAGCTCTGGCCGGTGCGGGTGTCGGTGAGCAACCACAACGCCGTTTGTGGCTGCTCCCACCGGATGACGGGGTCAGTGTCATAGGCGGTGCGCATGGCTTCGGACATGGCAGGCCCGCACACCACCACCAGGTTGGGCCGGTTCAGATCCACGCGGCCGTCGACGGTGACGTGGTCGGGGACAGCTTGCATGTCGAAGGAGCGCACCAGCTCTTCGAGGGCTTGTCCGGTGGCCATGTCGTCCAGCGACAGCACGGGGCGGTCCTTGGTCTGGTCGTGCCGGAGCGGGGTGGCCACGGTCACCGTTCCCACGCCGAGGAATGCGGCTTCGGGGGCCGGTCCGGTGTGGCGGATCTGGTGGATGCGCCCGCGGCTCAGACCGGCCTTCTCCGCGATCTGGGCATAGGACATCCCTTGCGCGTGCAGGTCCTGGATCAGCCGACGACGCAGACGGGATAGCTCGGTCACTTCCTGCTGTGCTTCGGCCAGGCGCTCGGTCGCAGCACGCAGCACCGCAAATGGGTCGTCCATCTCGGCTATGCGGTCGAACTGGCCCGGCATCCATGCCCCCTCGGTCGTACGCACCGAGTCTAGGACCCTAGACAGCACAGGCGAAATCTCCACCCCGGTCTCAGCGTCCACGACCACGAAACGTGCGCGACGGCGGGGCATACGGGGACCGCTCACAGCTTGGCGAAGGTGGCCAGGTCCGCCCACACGCAGGTGCCCACGGGCTCAGGGGACACGCCCCACTGTTTGGCCAGAGCGTTGACGAGCACCAGGCCCCGACCGTGCTCGGTCCAGGTCTCAGGGTCGGTGGTCTGGCCGTTCCAGTCGGAGTTGCTGCCGTAGTCGACCACTGCGATACGGACTCGGTCGCCGTGGTCGTTGACGCGGACCACGAACATGCCACCGTCGCTGGAACTGCGGGAGTGGCGCAGGGCGTTGGTGGCCAGTTCGCTGGCGACGAGGACGGCGTCCTCGGCTGTGGGGTGGTCTTGCAGTAAGGCGCGCACGAAGGCTCGGACTCGGGCGATCTCATCGACTTGACCAGGGAACATTCGGGCCCAGTTACGCACAACACCACCGCCGTCTAGAGGGCTATACACCTGTCTTGTGACGGCAGGCTACGGCAGAACACCCTATCTATTCAATGAATTCACTGAATAAAACGTGTGAGGTCAGCGGCCACACACTCAATCACCCTCCGGAACTCGTCCCCGGTCACGGCCACAGCGGCTAGGGCGTCGAAGGCGTCGCGGTAGGCGGTGACGTGCTCGGAGCCGGTCAGGGTCATCGTTGCGGTGAAGGTCTCGACCAGCACCCCGGCCTCATCGCAGACGGTGAACCCGTGCGGAGGCATCACCGGCAGCCCCACGCCCCAGGGGATGACCGCGAGGGACACATTCGGCCGCTGGGCGAGCGTTAGGAGGTGTTCGAGTTGGGCGGTCATGAACTCACCCGACCCGGGCCAGGTCCGCAAGGCCGACTCAGTCACCACGAACTCAAAGCTCTTGCCAGCGTTGTCCAGAGCCTTGCCCCAGTCCGGACCCGAGCCGGAGTCGCCACAGGCCGCCGTGGTGTACTCCCGGGTTCGCAAGGGAGCGGGGATCGTCGCTGACTGAAACCCGCGCACCTGCGACGCAGCCGTGACCAGCTTGCGCGCAGCGTCAGGCACCAGCGAGACCCCGGAATCCACTCGCCTGTTGTCTGAGGCAAGCGCATACGCCTCCCGCGCCATGGAGGTCAGCCGCTCAGCTTCGTCAGCGGAGAACGGCAGAGCCGCGATCAGCTTCTCCACGGACTGCACGCTGGCAACGCGCTGACCGTTCTCTACTCGCGACACCGTCGGCTGAGTGACACCAGCACGCGAAGCCAAAGCGGACCCCGAACAACGATCGCTCTTGCGTGCGTGGCGCAGCGTGCCACCCAGCTCCTTCAGTTGGTCATTCATACCGAAGGTCTACCGCACATCAGCCACTGCCGAAATGGGCTGTATGGGATCAAGGCGACGGCGCGAGCGCCGTCGCGGCGGCCTCTGGCCGCTGCTCGGGCTGCGGGCTGACGCCCGGTCCCGAGCCTAAAAAAGATCCTGGTCTTGATCTTCTGACAATCCTATAAGCAAGTATCGCTTTTGAGTATTGCGGCTTGCTCGTGATTCTGAAATGGTAACCTGCATTTCTGCTATTACCTGCTTTTCAAACCAATGGCGGAGCAAGGGAACGAGATCCTCTCGAACCTTGCCCGAGGTGATAGTGCCTTCCCTTGAAACGAGTTCAAAGGAGTTTCTGGCGCTGCTGATTCCCTTGAGTTCTCCCCTCATGGATATGGTTTCTTCGGCTATGTTGACGCTTTCCAGAATGCTAAGTGCCTGTTTTGCCTTAGTGTATTTCAAAGAGGCGTCTCGCTCGCCGTGTTCTGGTGTGCTCAAGCGAAAATCGACATCGATATTGGGCTCCGCAAGAGACTTGAGGAAATCCCTTAGATGGTTGTAAGATCTCTTTCCGAGAGGGTAGATATTTTCGATAATATCTTCATCGTTTTCTTCACGACCAGCTGCTTCTATTAGAGATATGAGACGCTGCATTGAGTCAACTGCTAGAGAGCTGACCAAGTGGTCGTTTGGAAACAGTGTGCTGTCGTCCTGGGGTGACAGTATGTTCAATACTACGGACCCGGGGGCGGTTGCATTGAGGGAGAGGGAAGTTCGGTCCCTGATTGCAGATGGTATGGAGCTGAATTGAGTCTTTTCTCCAGAAAGAGCTTGGCCAATCGATGAGACAGTCTCTTGTAGCTGTTTGATGATCGGCGCGAGGGAATCAAGTTTGATCTCGTTTCCCATGATCCCAGGGCCAGCCATTTTTATGCTCAATGAAGGCCGGTATGAAGACTCGATCTTGCTTTCGACGGACCTTAGTTCTCGCTTCAGTGATTGCGATGAAAGTCGAACGCTTGGAGATGTCTCTGAGCTTCTAGCCTCAATCATTTGGATAAGCTGTTCTCGCTCGTCTCGAAGATCTTCAATCCAGGTCATCATTTCACCTCCAAGAATCCTCTTTGAGTGTTCGATCTTGTTCGCGACCACTTCCTTCGCCAAAATTCACGATCAGTCAAGTATAGCGAGTGCCGGGGATCGTTTCTCGGAAACACGGGGACCATTTTGCAATCTATGTGGCTAAAATTTTCTCCATTTTTGCCTTGTTTGTCTCTCCCTTCGCATAGATGGGAAATCAGGGTTCTCTTCCATGGAGGAAGTCGGTCGAAGGCGATGCCGTCAATGAATGTCGCTACATCGATGTCTGCTGGGTTTATTGAATTAGTGGCAAAGCTGCCTCCGATCCATTGGTAGAGGACTGGGCCGATGGATTTCAATGCGCTTCTGTGTTGGCGCCATTCCTCATAGATGGCATGTCTATTCTGGCTTGATGTGCCATCGACAAAAAATCTCTTTACCTGTCGAGGAGAAACAACATGACAGCCGGGTGGAAGGATGCCATCCTCCGTTAGGTGCAAGGTGCCTCGCGTACCCGCGACCTGCAACGACCCTCCTCGTTGTTTCTCTCTAATGATGTCAAGATCTACGTCTCTACAGCATAGTGCTGAGTAGCCTGGACAGGAAGATTGACTTGAAGAGCTGATGTCAGCTGCTCCCTGGTGATCCCAGCGCAGCTTCGTGGTACTCCATGCCAACAGTCCAGTAGGTTTCTGTGTAGTCAAGGTAACTGCTCCGGTTGACCAGCACCGGTAGTACCAGGGGGCTCGCGCCCCCGTGGACCCCGCGAGGCCCACGCGGAACCTGGCGCGACTCAGGACGTGCGGGAGTGCGGGCCGACCGCGCCAGAACCCACGCGGGACCAGGACCGTGGTTGCCGAGTACTGGGTCTGGGGGAGTGGTGGCGGGCGTAGCCGGGAACGCGTGCCTCACCTGGGAATCGGCACGGGTGGGGAGCGTCCTCCCAGTGCACATTCAGTGCACACCGCTACGAGAAGAGGCCGGTAACCGTGGGAAGACGTCAGAACGTCCGCCCAGGTCACCGGCCATCTTCATAGTTTCACCGCAGGTGGGTGCGGCCCCCGGATACTCCAACCCTTCGAGGGTTCAAATCCCTCATCCACCGCCACCAGCCGCCCCCGGCACAGCCGGGGGCGGCTTTTCGTGCGCCCGGGGCCGCCTGTCCAGCGCCTTCCCAGGACGGAGCAGATCACATGAGCCGCCTGCTCGACCGGAACAGCACTCTCGTCCACCCCGACTACGGTGTCTTCCAGATCTTCGACGGCGAGGACTTCGACGACACCGCGTCCGTTCCCGGGCACGACGACTTCAGCTTCGGCGATCGCTCCGTCTACTTCCACAGCTTCCAGAACAGCGTCCGGGTTCGGTTGCTGCTGGAGTCCTGGGAGGGCGAACCGGGCTGGGACGATCATGCCTGGGAGGGTTCGGCCACGGCCGTCGTCGAGATCGCCACCGGAGTGGTGTGCGTGAACGAACTCACCGCGGGCGGGCAGGACGATCTGCTCACGCTTCCGCGACCGGGCCGCTACGGGGTCCGGGTTGCTCATCGCAACCGCCGTGTGGTCAGTGACGCCTACCTCGCGCTCTTCGACCAGTTCCGGGATCTCGACGGTGTCGGGTTCTCCGAGGCCAAACGTGCCCTGGAGGGCCGGGAGGAGTACCTCGCGCAGTTCTGGCCCGCCTCGCGGGTCGGCGGCTCCTCCTGAGGTGAACGGCTCCCGACCCGGCACGCATCAGGGTCCGGGCGGCGGGTCGGGATCGGCCAGGTCGGCGATGGCCCCGTCCAGCCAGTTCACCCAGAAGAGTTCCAGGTCGATGCCGCCCTGGAGAACCAGGCCCTGGACCCGGTCCCGCTCGGTCCCGTGCCCGCGCGCGGAGTCGCGCCGCTGGAACTCCCGGTACTCCGCCAGACGGGCGGCGTGCAGTTCGCGGTGGCGGCGCAGCTCCTCGACCAGCGCGTCGCCCACCTCCACGACCCCCGCCGCGCGCAGGCGCAGCATCAGGGGGTCGCGCAGGGCGCGCGGCTCCTCCCGCTCACCGACCCAGCGCTCCAACTCGTCGCGACCCGGGGCCAGCACCTCGTACTCCTTGCGCTGGCCCCGGGTGGGCGAGTCCGTCGGCAGCGCCCGGATGAACCCCGCCTTCTCCAGCTTGCCCAGCTCCCGGTAGATCTGCTGGTGGGTGGCGGACCAGAAGTACCCGATGGAGCGGTCGAAGCGCCGGGTGAGTTCCAGTCCCGAGGAGGGCTTCTCCAGCAGGGCGGTCAGGATCGCGTGGGGGAGGGACATGAGCGCATTCTAGGTAGGGGCCCCTACAGGGCGGCGGCCAGTTCGGTGCCCTGCTTGATGGCTCGCTTGGCGTCCAGCTCGGCGGCCACGTCGGCGCCACCGATCAGGTGCACGGAGCGTCCGGCGGCGGTGAGTTCGTCGGCCAGGTCCCGGCGGGGGTCCTGCCCCGCGCACAGCACCACGGTGTCCACGGCGAGCACGCGCTCCTCACCGTCCACGGTCAGGTGCAGGCCCTCGTCGTCGATCCGGCGGTAGTCGGCGCCCGCGACCATCTCCACGCCCCGGTGGCGCAGCTCCAGGCGGTGGATCCAGCCGGTGGTCTTGCCCAGGCCCTTGCCGACCTTGGAGGCCTTGCGCTGGAGCAGGTGGACGGTGCGGGGCGGCGCGGTCCGCTGGGGGGCGCCCAGGCCTCCGCGCTCCCGGTACTCGGTGTCCACACCCCACTGGCGGAAGAACGTCTCGGGGTCCTGGCTGGCCTCCTCCCCGCCGTCGGTGAGGAACTCGGCCACGTCGAAGCCGATGCCGCCCGCGCCGATGATCGCGACCCTCGCTCCGACCTCGGCCCCGCCGCGCAGCACGTCCACGTAGCTCACCACGCTGGGGTGGTCCGCACCCGGGATGGCGGGGGTGCGCGGGGTGACTCCGGTGGCGAGCACCACCTCGTCGTAGCCGTCGAGGTCGGCGGCGGTCACGGTGGTGTCCAGGCGCACCTCCACGCCGTGCTTGGCCAGCTGGACGCGGAAGTAGCGGAGGGTCTCGTCGAACTCCTCCTTGCCGGGCACGCGGCGGGCCATGTTGAGCTGGCCGCCGATCTCCGAGGCGGAGTCGAAGAGGGTGACGGTGTGGCCGACCTCGGCGGCGGAGACGGAGAAGGCGAGTCCGGCGGGCCCGGCGCCGACCACGGCCACGTTCCTGCGGGTCCTGGTGGGGGACAGGACCAGCTCGGTCTCGTGGCAGGCGCGCGGGTTGACCAGGCACGAGGTGATCTTGAGGCTGAACGTGTGGTCCAGGCAGGCCTGGTTGCAGCCGATGCAGGTGTTGATCTCCTCCGCGCGGCCCGCCTCGGCCTTGGCGACGAAGGCGGCGTCGGCGAGCATCGGGCGGGCCAGGGAGACCATGTCGGCCTGTCCCTCCGCGATGATCCGCTCGGCGACCTCGGGGGTGTTGATGCGGTTGACCGCCACCACGGGGACGGTCAGCTCCTTCCTGAGGCGCTGCGTGATCCAGGTGTAGGCGCCGCGCGGCACGGAGGTGGCGATGGTGGGCACCCGGGCCTCGTGCCAGCCGATGCCGGTGTTGATGATGTCGGCGCCCGCGGTCTCGATCCGCCTGCCGAGCTCGACGACCTCGTCGTAGGTGGAGCCGTCGGGGACGAGGTCGAGCATGGACAGCCGGTAGACGAGGACGAACTCGTCGCCCACGCGCTCACGGACGCGGCGGACGATCTCCAGAGGGAGGCGGACGCGGTTGTCGAAGGAGCCGCCCCAGCGGTCCTCGCGCCTGTTGGTGGCGGGCGCGATGAACTGGTTGATGAGGTAGCCCTCGGAACCCATGACCTCGACGCCGTCGTACCCGGCGCGCTGGGCGAGCTCGGCGCAGCGGGCGAAGTCCTCGATGGTGCGCTCGATCTCGTCCTCGGTGAGGGCGTGCGGCACGAAGGGGCTGATGGGGGCTTGGAGGGCGCTGGCGGAAACGGACTCCTCGCTGAAGGCGTAGCGGCCGGTGTGCAGGATCTGCATGGCGATCCGGCCGCCCTCGCGGTGCACGGCCTCGGTGATGAGGCGGTGCTGGGCGACCTCGTCGTCGTTGGTGAGCTTGGCGCTGCCGGTGAAGGTGGCGCCCTCGGGGTTGGGGGCGATGCCGCCGGTGACGATGAGGCCGACGCCGCCTCGGGCGCGTTCGGCGTAGAAGGCGGCCATCCTCTCGAATCCGTGGGGGGCCTCCTCCAGACCGACGTGCATGGAGCCCATGATCACGCGGTTCCTGAGGGTGGTGAAGCCCAGGTCCAGGGGTTCCAGCAGGTGGGGGTACTCGCTCATGACCTCTCCTCGCGGGGTGCCTCCGGGCCGGTGTCCTGCCGACCCGACTTCATTATGCAACAAGTTGCACAATGAGTCGTGAGGCGCCCCGGGGCCGTCCCGGAAAGGGGTCTCAGACCTCCACGGGCAGCGGTACCGGACGCTTGGCGGTGCGGCCGTCCCCGGAGGAGCGGCCGCGCAGACGGCGCACCACCCAGGGGCCGAGGAAGGCCCCCAGCCACCGCACCTCCGACGCGGCGGAGCGGAACACGCCGGAGACGGGGCCCTCCGGAAGCGGGTCGGCCCAGGTCTGGTCGCTTCCCGGGATGCCGAGCGCGTGCGCCACCGCCCCGGCGATCCTCCGGTGCCCCTCTGGTGAGCAGTGCAGCCGGTCGACCCCCCACAGGCGGCGGTCCGCGGCCACCTCGTGGGCGGCGGTGTCGGCCACCGCGACACCGTGCCGCTCGGCCGCCTCCCGGACCCGTTCGTTGAAGTCGAGCACGCGCGGCACCAGCGGCCGGGCCAGCGGGGCGATGCGCGCGATGTCGGGGAAGGTCAGCGTGGCCACCCGCGCGCCGACCCCGGTGAGCTCGGCGAACATCGTCTCCAGGTGCCCCACCACCTCGTCCGGGTCGTACCTCGGCCGGATGAGGTCGTTGACCCCGGCGAAGACCGTCGCCACGTCCGGGCGCAGCTCCAGGGCGTCCTTGAGCTGTTCCTCGTGGACCTGCCGGGCCAGGCGGCCGCGCACCGCCAGGTTGGCGTAGTCCACCCGCGCGCCGGTCGTCGCCAGGTGCTCCGCGAACCGGTCCGCCCACCCCCGGTACCCGGACTCCTCGTCGCCGTCCCCGATCCCCTCGGTCTGGCTGTCCCCGAGGGCGACGTACCGCAGATTCCCGTCCAACCTCATGTCCCGCACCTTTCCTGGGTGTCAGCGAACAATACTCAAGAAAACGACTATTCACCTTGTTCACCACCCAGGTTCGGATCAACCCCTCGAACCGGTCCTGATTCGGCATGGCCGCGACCACGAGCGTGGCGTTGCGGCACTTACGGCCGGGGCGCTCCTAGCGTGGTCCGGGGGTGACACGTCCGGCCCCTGGTCGCGCCGTCCCGGGAGGGTCCGTCTTGAGCAGGAACACCGTCGCCGAACAGCTCGTCCGAACACTGGTCTCGGTGGGGGTGACCCGCATCTACGGGGTCGTGGGCGACAGCCTCAACCCGGTGGTGGACGCGGTCCACACCACCGACGGCATCGAGTGGGTGCACGTCCGCAACGAGGAGGCCGCCGCCTTCGCGGCCGCGGCCCAGGCCCAGATCGACGGGAAGCTCGCCGTGTGCGCCGGGTCCTGCGGCCCCGGCAACACCCACCTCGTGCAGGGGCTCTACGACGCCCAGCGCAGCGGAGCCCCCGTGCTCGCGCTGGCCTCCCACATCCCGTCGCACCAGATCGGCACCGGCTTCTTCCAGGAGACCCACCCCGAGCGGCTCTTCAGCGACGTCACCGAGTTCCGCGAACTGGTCTCCCACCCCGACCAGATGCCCCGCCTGGCGCGGATCGCCGTCCAGCACGCACTGGGCACCCCCGGCGTGGCCGTCCTCGTCCTGCCCGGTGACGTCGCCGGGCAGAAGGCCACCGGTCCCGCCGACACCAGCCCCGTCACCGCCGGGCGGGCCACCCCCTGGCCGAGTGAGGACGACGTGCGGGAGCTGGCCCGTCGGATCAACGAGGCGGACACCGTCGCCCTGTTCTGCGGTGCCGGAGTGCGCGACGCCCACGGGGAGGTCATGGCCCTCGCCGAACGGGTCAAGTCCCCGGTGGGCCACACCCTGCGCGGCAAGGAGTGGATCCAGTACGACAACCCGTACGACGTCGGCATGATCGGCCTCCTCGGATACGGGGCCTGCTACGACGCCCTCCAGGAAGCCGACCTCACGGTGCTGCTCGGCTGTGACTTCCCCTACGACGACTTCCTGCCCAAGGACAACGTGGTCCAGGTGGACCACGATCCGCGCCGGCTCGGCCGCCGGGTCCCGCTCAGGCTCGGGGTGCAGGGGGACGTCGCCGCGACCCTGCGAGCCCTGCGCCCCTCGGTCCGGCCGAAGGAGGACGACACCTTCCTGCGGGACGTCCTGCGCCGTCACGAACGCGCCCTGACCAAGGTCGTGGACGCCTACACGAAGAACATCGAGCACCACACCCCGATCCACCCCGAGTACGTGGCGAGCGTCCTCGACGCCCTGGCGCCGGACGACACCGTCTTCACCGTCGACACCGGCATGAACAATGTGTGGGCGGCCCGCTACCTCACCCCGAACGGCCGCCGCCGGGTGATCGGGTCCTTCACCCACGGCACCATGGCCAACGCCCTGCCGCACGCCATCGGCGCCGCCTACGCCGCGCCGGACCGCAAGGTCGTCTCGCTGTCCGGGGACGGCGGCCTGAGCATGCTCCTCGGCGAGCTCATCACCGTGCAGCAGCACGACCTGCCGATCACGACGGTGGTGTTCAACAACTCCTCACTCGGCATGGTGCGGCTGGAGATGATGGTGGACGGGATGCCCGCCTTCGAGACCGACCACGCGCCGGTCGACTACGCGAGGATCGCCGAGGCCATGGGCATGCGGGCGATCCGGGTGGAGGACCCCCGGGAGGTCCACGACGCCCTGCGCGACGCCCTGGCCGCCCACGCGCCCGTGCTGGTGGACGTGGTCACCGACCCCAACGCGCTGTCGATGCCCTCCCGGATCACCGCCGACCAGGTCACCGGCTTCGCCCTGTCGGCGGGCCGCACGGTCCTGCGGGGCGGCGTGGGTTCGATGATCGACCTCGCCCGTTCCAACCTGCGCAACATCCCCCGGCCGTAGCCGGACCGTCCGCGGGTCGGCTTGTCGACATGTCCCCGAGCCGGCCGGGCCGTGCCGTTCGACGGGTTCGACCCGATGGACGCGATCGCGCCGCTCGAGGTCCTGTACGCGGGCGGGACCGTGAACGGTGGCGCGCTCACGGTGGAACGGGCCCGCGCCGCCTGCCCGTCCCGGACCGTTGCCCAGCGCGTGCACTGAGCCGGGGACGTGGAAACGACGAAGGCCCCGACCGGTCTCCCGGTCGGGGCCTTCGCTCCTGTGGCGGAGGATAGGGGATTCGAACCCCTGAGAGGTTGCCCTCAACACGCTTTCCAAGCGTGCGCCCTAGGCCACTAGGCGAATCCTCCGTGGGCAACTCTACAGGCTTCGCGGCAGTGCTTCGAACGGGTTCCTAACCCTCCGGGGAGGTGGGCCGGCGCGGGTTGCGAGGGTCCCCGGTTCGGATACACTCGGGGGCAGACCCCTCGTGCGGCGTCACCCTATGAACCTCCCCAGGGCCGGAAGGCAGCAAGGATAAGTGGGCTCTGGCGGGTGCGCGGGGGGTCCTTTCTTGTTTCCGGGGGTACCTCGCCCCGGCGCCGCCCCCTTCCCGGTTTCCCCGACCAGGTGCGAGTTGTCACCGCCAGCGGGTTGAATGGGACCGAGGCAGGGACACAGGGGAGTGATCACACCGTGAGCATCGCGCTGTACCGCAAGTACCGTCCAGCGACGTTCGGTGAGGTGCGCGGTCAGGAACACGTGACCGACCCTCTGCGCCAGGCGTTGCGCAGCGGACGCATCAACCACGCCTACCTGTTCAGCGGCCCGCGCGGCTGCGGCAAGACCACCAGCGCGCGCATCCTCGCCCGCTCCCTCAACTGCGAGCAGGGCCCCACCCCCGACCCGTGCGGCACCTGCGACTCCTGTGTGGCGCTCGCCCCCGACGGCGGCGGCAGCATCGACGTGATCGAGATCGACGCCGCCTCCCACGGTGGTGTCGACGACGCGCGTGACCTGCGTGAACGTGCCTTCTTCTCGCCGGTGAACTCGCGGTACAAGATCTACATCATCGACGAGGCGCACATGGTGACCCGCGAGGGTTTCAACGCGCTCCTCAAGCTGGTGGAGGAACCCCCGCCGCACCTGAAGTTCGTGTTCGCCACGACCGAACCCGAGAAGGTCATCGGCACGATCCGCTCGCGGACCCACCACTACCCCTTCCGGCTCATCCCGCCGAGCACCCTCAGGGAGCTCATGGAGGACCTCCTCAAGCAGGAGGAGGTCTCCTACGACCCGTCCGCGCTGCCCCTGGTCGTGCGCGCGGGCGCAGGTTCGGCCCGTGACACCCTCTCGGTCCTGGACCAGCTCATCGCCGGTTCGGACGAGGGCGGCATCACCCGTGAGGGCGCCGTCTCCCTGCTCGGCTACACCGACTCCAGCCTGCTCGGCGAGATGGTCGACGCCCTGGGCGCCCGCGACGGGGCCGCCGCGTTCGGCCTGGTGGACCGGGTGGTGGAGGGCGGGCACGACCCGCGCCGCTTCACCACGGACCTGCTGGAGCGCTTCCGCGACCTCGTGGTCCTGGCCGCGGTCCCGGACGCCCTGGACAAGGGCCTGGTGAACGTCTCCCCGGAGTCCGTGGAGCAGATGAAGGACCAGGCCGCCCGGCTGGGACCGGCCACGCTGTCCCGGGCCGCCGAGATCCTCAACCAGGGGCTGACCGAGATGCGCGGCGCGACCGCGCCCAGGCTGCTGCTGGAGCTCATGTGCTCGCGCATCCTGCTGCCCGCCACCGACGGCGACCAGGGCACGGCGCTGCTGGCCCGGCTGGAGCAGATGGAGCGCCGGATGGCCTCCGGTGCGCTGGCCCCGGCGGCCCCCGCTCCCGTGGCGCCCACCCCGGCACCGGCTCCGCCT
>NZ_LAVM01000117.1:0-14160 GCF_001083815.1 Nocardiopsis sp. SBT366
CGGTTACCGAACCGCCCGCCGAACCCTCGCCCCCCGCCCAGGCGCTCCTGGTGGACGCGGGCCCGCCCGCTCCGTCCACGTCGTCCTCGGCGTTCACCCCGCTGCGCACGATGGTCGTCGTCGCGATCGTCGCGGCCGGTGCCTCCGTCGCCGGGGGCCGTGCCGTGGTGGCGGGCAACGCCGACTGACGCGGTCCCGTCCCGCCGGGTTTCGGCGGGACGGTCCGGGACCGCCTACGGGCGGTCCACCGTGAGGTCGGCGCGGTCGAACGCCGCCACCGCGTCCTCCATGGCCCCCGTGTCGTTGGCCAGGACACCGTTGTACGGGTTCCCCATGAACAGCAGCAGCACGATCGTGCCGAACACGAACACCAGGTTGACCCCGGCCCAGAAGTAGGCCGTCCTGGCACCCTTCTTGATCATCGCGTAGGGCAGCACCGCGATGGCCACGGCCGACAGCGCCGAGACGACCAGCAGGGCCAGGGGGATCTGGTCCCCCGCCGCGTCGGCGCGCTGGCTGCGGGCGTCGCTGAGCTTGGTGACCTCCTGGCGCGCCGTCAGCCGGTCCAGCCCGTCGCCGGTGTCGGACACGGACAGGCCGCGCACCGACCCCGCCAACAGGGCGAGGTCATCGTCGCCTCCGGGGCTCAGCTCTCCCCGCGACTCCATCAGCGGCCAGTCGTCCTCCACCACCGTCGCCATGTAGGCGCGCAGGTGGCCGCGCACGACCTCGCCCTCCTCGCCGGGAAACGCGGTGCTGCTCCAGTACAGGGCCTGGGCCGCCCCGGCCTCGGCGATCATGTCGTCCTCGGCCGACTTGAAGTCCTCCCAGCCGATGACCACGGCCATCGCCGCCGACACCAGGTACAGGGACAGCACGCATGGGGCGATGACGACCCCCAGGGCACCGTCGGCGAAGGCGCCGTTGATCCGGTAGCGCCAGGCGGCGAGCGCGGCGCCGCCGACCATGGCGACCAGGACGGCGAGGACGACGAACAACGTGACCAAGGGGGCTCCCCGGGGATTCTCGGCTAAGGACGGACCATCCTTAGCACGCGGCACCGCACCATTCGCGTGGAAAGCGCGAAGCGTCACCGGGACGTGCCCGCACCCACCGGGACCTGTCCTCCCATGTCATGACCTGCCCGGACACACCAAAAACGAGAGGGTGCGGGCACCGTGGTGCCCGCACCCTCTCGGGAGTCGACCGTCCGTCCGCGTGGACGTGGACCGGTCGGGGAGACGCTACTTCTCCAGGCGGCTCAGCAGCGCGTGGTACTCGTCCCAGAGCTCGCCGGGCAGGTCGTCACCGAAGGTCCCGAAGAACTCGGGGACCAGCGCGGCCTCCTGCTTCCAGACGTCGGTGTCGACGTCGAGGACGAACTCCATGTCCTCGGCGGAGACGTCCAGGCCCTCGGTGTCGATGCCGTCGGCGGTCGGCAGGTAGCCGATCGGGGTCTCGACGGCGGCGGCCTCACCCTCCAGGCGGTCCACGATCCACTTGATGACCCGGCTGTTCTCACCGAAGCCCGGCCACACGATCTTGCCGTCGGCGTTCTTCTTGAACCAGTTGACGTAGAAGATCTTCGGCAGCTTGGACTCGTCGGCCTGCTTGCCGATCCTGATCCAGTGGGCGAAGTAGTCGCCCATGTTGTAGCCGCAGAACGGCAGCATCGCGAACGGGTCGCGGCGCAGCTCGCCGACGGAGCCCTCCTGGGCGGCGGTCTTCTCGGAGGAGACGTTGGCGCCCAGGTACACGCCGTGCTGCCAGCTGAAGGACTCCGACACCAGCGGCACGGCGGTGGCGCGGCGGCCGCCGAAGAGGATCGCGGAGATCGGGACGCCCGCGGGGTCCTCCCACTCGTCGGCGATGGTCGGGGCCTGCCCGGCCGGAGTGGTGAAGCGGGAGTTCGGGTGGGCGGCGGGCTCACCCGACTCGGGCGTCCACGGACGGCCCTTCCAGTCGGTGAGGTTGGCCGGGGCCTCCTCGGTCAGGCCCTCCCACCACACGTCGCCGTCCTCAGTGAGCGCGACGTTGGTGAAGATGCTGTTGCCCCAGAGGGTCTCCACCGCGTTGGCGTTGGTCTTGGCGCCGGTGCCGGGGGCGACTCCGAAGAAGCCCGCCTCGGGGTTGATGGCGCGCAGCTGGCCGTCGGCGCCGAAGCGCATCCAGGCGATGTCGTCACCGACGGTCTCGACCTTCCAGCCGGGGATGGTCGGCTGGAGCATGGCGAGGTTGGTCTTGCCGCAGGCGCTCGGGAAGGCGGCGGCGACGTAGTGGGACTTCCCGGCGGGCGAGGTCACCTTGAGGATCAGCATGTGCTCGGCGAGCCAGCCCTCGTCGCGGGCCATCACGGAGGCGATGCGCAGCGCGTAGCACTTCTTGCCGAGCAGGGCGTTGCCGCCGTAGCCCGAACCGTAGGACCAGATCTCGCGGGTCTCGGGGAAGTGCGAGATGTACTTGGTGGAGTTGCAGGGCCAGGCGACGTCCTCCTGGCCGGGCTCCAGGGGAGCGCCGACGGAGTGGACGGCCTTGACGAACTCGCCGCGCTCCTCGATCAGGCGCAGGGCGGCGTCGCCCATACGGGCCATGATGCGCATGGAGACGACGACGTAGGCGGAGTCGGTGATCTCGACGCCGAGCTGGGAGATGTCGCCGCCCAGCGGGCCCATGCAGAAGGGCACGACGTACATGGTGCGGCCGCGCATGGAGCCCCGGAAGACCTCGCCGAAGGTGGCGCGCATCTCGTCGGGGGCGATCCAGTTGTTGGTGGGCCCGGCGTCCTCGGGACGCTCGGAGCAGATGAAGGTGCGGTCCTCGACCCGGGCGACGTCCGTGGGGTCGGACTTGCAGTAGAAGCTGTTCGGACGCTTCTCGGAGTTGAGGCGGGTGAAGGTGCCCTGCTCGACCAGCTGGTCGGTCAGGCGGGTCCACTCCTCCTCGGAGCCGTCACACCAGACGACCTCGTCCGGCTGGGTGAGCTCGGCGACCTCACGAACCCAGGAGACGAGTTCCTCGTTCTTGGTCGGGGCGGCGCCCACATCAGTACCCACGTCAGCAGTCACAACGGCTCCTCATCGAACTTACGAGATCCCTCGCATCATGAACGACGAGTGCCGAAGCTGACCAATTGGACTAGGCCAATGGTCTATACGCCCGGGGTCGACGAAGCTGATTCCACTGCACAGCAGGGGATTCGGGTGGTTCGTGTACGTGCCGGAACGTGTCCGCGCGGGCCGTGCTCCGGTACTGCTCGGAGCCGGTTTTCCCTGTGTCACGGGCCTGACGGCCCTCCAGAGCGACACACGGTGCTGTTCGTCACACAACGGACGAGGGATGGGTTCACGCGGAATAGACCTCTGCCCCGGTCCGCGGGCTCAGCGGAGTATGGCGACGGGACCCCGGGCACCGTGCAGGACCGAGTGGCTCACCGATCCCAGCAGCAGCCCTCGGAAGCCGCCGCGCCCACGCGAGCCCACCACGATGAGGTCGGCTGGGGTGGCCTCCTCCAGGAGCGCGACGACCGGGTGCGCGCGCACCACCCTCGTGTGGACGCGGACCTCGGGGCGGAGCAGGCGCAGGTCCATGAGCTCCTCATCCAGGGCGTGCCGGGCGGCCTCGGCTGCGGTCGCGTCGTCGAAGAGCTCGGGCGGGATCGGTCCGGTGGCCGCCGCGAAGGCGACCAGCGGCTGCCAGGCGCTCACCGCCACCAGGTCGGTGTCGCCGAACTCCGCCTGGGAGAAGGCGAACTCCAGGGCGTGTCGGCTGGGTTCGGAGCCGTCCACCCCCACGATCACCCGGCTGCGCACCCCGTGCGCGGACGCGTGGTCTCGGGGCAGCACGATCACCGGCAGCGGTGAGCGGGCGGCCAGTTCTATTCCCACCGACCCCACGAACGCGGCGGCGATCCCGCTCAGCCCGCGCGACCCCACCACCACGGCCACCGCTCCGGGGTCGGCCGCCTCGGTGAGCAGGGCCTCCGTCGGTCGGGAGTAGGAGAGGCGGGTCTGGACGGAGAGCTCCGGGAACAGCCGGGACGTCCAGTCGCTGGCGCGGTCGAGCAGCCGTCGCGCGCCCGCGCCCGGTCCGTCCTCGGTGCGTTCCTCCTCATCGCCCCAGACCCCGAAGTCCTCGGTGGCCAGGGGGTTCGCCGCAGCGACGATCCGCACCCCGAGGCCACGGAGCGAGGCCTGGTGCGCGGACCACTCCAGGGCGTGCCTGCTGGAGTCGGTGCCGTCCACCCCCACGATCAGCCATCGTGTCGTGGTTGCGCCGTTCATCACGTGCGCCCTTCCGTAGGTCGTCGATACCCTCGCGGCTCCCGGACCTACCGGCCGGTGTCCCGTGGTGTTCCACGATGATGCCGCTCGAACACGCACCCGTGGATAACAGTGCCGCCGCGAGTTGGCTGACGTAGGGTCCCAGAACGGCCCGTGTCCCCGCGACGACGGAACGTGCGGGCGCTCCGCTGCGTCCGAGAGACATACACGAGTCAGCTGGGGAGACTGGGGGCGCGATGCCTTACTCGAACACCACGACACCGCACTGGGACCACCGCGACGGCCGTGTGGCCGCCGTGGTCGCCGCCGTGGTCTACAGCCTGTGGGCCGTCGAGATCATCCTTCCGGTCGGCCCGGGCGTCGCCGCGGGTGCGCTCGCCGACCCCGACTCCGCGTTCGGACAGTTCCTCGACAGCGCGTACCGGACGGCCGCGATCCTGGTGGTCCTCGCCGCGGGTCTGGGGCTGGCCCTGGGGGCACGGCGCCCGCGCCGCTGGCTGACGGTCTCCTGGTGGTCGATGGCCGTGTTCGGCGCCGCCTCGCTGGCGGCGTCCCTGCTGCCCGGCCGGTGCGTGGTGGCCACGGACGCCGCCTGCACTGTGGAGTCCGTGGTGGAGGGGGTCCGGGGAGCGACGGCCGTCCAGCCGGTGCTGGCCGTGGTCGCCACCCTGGCCGCCCTTCTGGCGTCGGCGGCACTGACCTGGGACCGCCGCAGGGCCGGGGAGCGCTCCTGGGTGGTCCTCGCGGTGATCACACTGGCCCAGACCGTGGCCGCCGCGGTGGTCCTGGTCCTGGCCGCGCTGGTGTTCGCGTCCTCCGGGGACGGTTCGCCCGGGGTCGCGCTCGGCCTGGCCGAACGCGCCCACCTGGTGACCGTGGCCCTGTGGCTGCTGGCCGCGGGTCTCGTACCGGGGCAGTGGAAGCGCGCGCGCACGAGGCACGCCGTGAGCTGATCCAGGAGCCCGGCAGCGACTGCTGTCGGGGGCGGTCTGCGGGGCTGGGGAACACCAGGACCGGGCCTTCTCGGTTCGGGTGCCCGGGGGCCGGGTCCACGCGGGTCCGGGTCCCGGGGTTCCGGGGCGCGTCCGCCTCCTTGGTCCCTCACGCGGAACGGCGCTCCTCTCCCGCGAGCACGTGGCCCCGCCACCGAGCGTGCGCCTCCGGCGCCGCGCGCGACCCGTGGGTCCTGGGGCCCAGGGCCCCCACGCACGCCCGGGGGAGGTCGCCCTCGGTGGCCGGGCGCGGAGGCGCCAGGAGGACGTTCGGGTGGGTGGGCTCCCACTCCCACTCCCGACGATCCCGCAGCCGCGTGTGGACGCCGAGCACCCCGGCCTCACCCCGGGCCCGCGACCGCCAAAGCACGTCGGCCCCGAACCGGTCCTCGGCTTCTTCGTGCAGCGCCCCGAACGCGGCGGCGCCGCCGCGTTCGATGGCCCCCCGCAGCCGTCGGTCGAGCTCCGGGCCCCCGATCGCGACCGGCTTCCCCAGGTCGTCGAGGACGACACCCCTCATGCTTTCCCCCTTCGTGCGTCCGTCCGCACCAGGTCCGACGGCGGAACCGCCCGTGGGGTTGCACACGCCTTTGCGAAGAACGGGCCGGACTTCGAGGACGCAGGTCAGGCGAGTATGTCGGGCAGCGGGCGGGTGTGGACCACGTGCAGGGAGCTCACCGCGCGGGTCAGGACCACGTAGAGGCGGTTCACCCCGCGCTCCTCGGCCTCGACGATCTCGGCGGGTTCGGCGACCACCACCGTGTCGAACTCCAGGCCCTTGGCCAGGCTCGCCGGGACCGCCACCAGCCGGGCGCCGTCCATCCCGGCCTCACCCAGGAGCGGGGCGCTCACCCCTTCGGCGGCCAGCGCCTCACACAGCTCGGGCAGCCGGTGGTCGGCGGCGATCAGACCCACCGAGCCCTCCCCCTTCAGCGCGCCGCGACAGGACTCGGCCAGAGTTCGGGCCATGCCCTCGGCGGCCGGGACCAGCCGGAGGGCGCCCGGAGAACGCCGGACCGCGACAGGGGCGCCCAGCCCCGGGGCGATCGAGGGCAGCAGCCGGGCAGCGAAGTCGATGATCTGCGCCGGGACGCGGTAGCCCCGGTTCAGCGCGTGCAGGTGGCCGGTGGGCTTGCCGAGGTGCTCCAGCAGCGTCGTCCAGTTGCGGGCCGCCGAGGGGCTGGTGCCCTGGGCGATGTCGCCGAGCACCGTGAGCGACCCCGCACCGGCGCGGCGGCCGATCGCCCGGCACTGCATGGGGCTCAGGTCCTGGGCCTCGTCCACGACCACGTGCCCCAGCCCCGGGACCCGCTCGATCAGCGCCGTGGCCTCGTCCACCAGGGCCAGGTCCTCCTCCGACCACAGCGCCGACTTGGGTCCGCGCGGCCGCCCCGGCAGGAGCAGGGCCCGCTGTTCCTCGGCGGTGAGCAGGCCCTCGGCCGCGCGGGCCAGGCGCTCGGGATCGGTGAGCAGACCGAGCACCATCCTGAGCGGGTCCACCTTGGGCCACAGGGCGGTGACGGCGGCGCGCACCGCCGGGTCCCGGCGCACCCGGGTGTGGGTCCGGTCGTCGCAGACCTGGCCCTCGGCCTCCATGAGGGAGAGGATCGCGTGCGCCATGCGGTGGGACAGGAGCTCGCGGCCGGACCCGTAGGCCACCCCGCGCTCGGCGAGTTCGTCGAGCAGGGGACGCAGGTCCTCCGGGTACAACCGCCAACGGCGCGAGCCCTGGCGGACCATCACGGTCTCCTCCGGGGCCCGCAGGTGCGCCCACAGGTCGCGGCGCAGCACCTCGGCCATGACCGCGGAGCCCTTGGTGCGCGCGGCCTCGGGGGTCTCCGCGCGGCGCACCCATCCCCGGGCCGGACGCAGGCGGGCGGGCAGGTCCCGGGTGAGGAGCTCGTTGACGGTGGTCTGGTGGACGTCCACCTCACCGAGCGCCGGGAGCACGTCCCGGATGTAGGAGAGGAACGACCGGTTGGGCCCGATGATCGCCACGCCCGAGCGGGAGAGGCGTTCGCGTTCGCTGTAGAGCAGGAAGGCGATGCGGTGCAGGCCCACGGCGGTCTTGCCGGTGCCGGGGGCACCCTGGACGCACAGGGTGGTCTCCAACGGGGCGCGGACCAGGGCGTCCTGTTCCGGCTGGATGGTGGCGACGATGTCGCGCATGGGGCCGGTGCGGGGGCGTTCGATCTCGGAGTTGAGGAGTTCGCTGCCCAGCGAGGCCTCGGGAGCCCGGGGGGCGAGCACGAGGTCCTCGTCCTCGAAGGCGGTGAGGACCGACTCGGGCTCGCCGTCCTCGCCGGTGACGGTGCCGAACCCGTAGCGTCGCCGGACCCGCACGTCCATCCGGTCGCTGGGTGAGGCCTGGTAGTAGGCGACGCTGATGGGCGCGCGCCAGTCCAGGACCACGGGGCGGCCGCTGCCGTCGTGGACGTGGCGGCGGCCGATGTGCACGCGGTCGGCGCGTTCGGAGGGGGTGTCGTCGAGGAAGACGGTGCCCGGCTCGAAGTCCATGCGCCCGAAGTACAGGGGGGCGCCGGGGACGTCGGCCAGGGCGGCCATCCGGCGTTCGCGCCCGCGGCGCAGGGCGGCGTCGGTGACCTTGTCCTTGGCTGCGTCACCGAAGAGGATCTCGGTGGCGTCGACCGACTCACGCATACCGCGCAGGGCGGCGCGGGCGGCACTCAGCGCCCGGCGTTCGGCGATGATCTCGGGGTCCGCGGACACGGCTGAGGGATCGTTCGTGGTCATGGGGGACCTCGTGGTTCGGCGGGACAGGACGCGACCTCACGCGTGCGCGCGGTCCCGCCCCGGTCGCCACGAGGGCCCGGTTCGTTCCGATCCATGAGCGCGCACCACGCCCCGGTGGGGCGGTGATGCCGAACCTGTGAGCCTACCCGAGCCGGGTGGTCCGCGCCCGGCTCCCGAGGGAACTACCAGACGCCGGAGCGGTCCGGGACGAGCATCGCGTCCTGGACGGTGTCCCAGCGGACGCGCCCGAGCCCGCCCCCGAGCTCCACGTCCTCGACGACGGCGTCGATGGTCCGCCGGTCGTACTCGTCGGTGAGTTCGACGCCGCCGTCGCGGTAGTCGGAGACCAGTCCGATCACGTACTGGCGCAGGTCGGTCACGCCTCTGCGGGCTGCGGCGCGGGCCTGTTTGTCCCAGCGGCCATCATGCGGGATCCATGATGCGATGACCTCGGTGGGGGTGGGGACGTACTCGTTGGGAGTGGCCATAGGGTCACGGTAGTCATGAGGCGGGGAGCACGGGGCCGTTCGCCGGATTGTGGGACCCCCGGCCCCGCGGGCGGGGGGGGGGGGTCAGGTCTTGCGCAGGCGCACCCGGCTGACGCGGTGATCGTCGCCCTTGAACAGGACGAGGGTGGCCCTGCCCCTGGTCGGCCGGATGTTCTCCACGAGGTTGACCTCGTTGATGGTCTGCCAGGTGTTGGCGGCGAACTCCAGGGCCTCGTTCTCCTCGATGGTGGTGGCCATGTGGTGGAAGTAGGACCGGGGGTCGGAGAAGGCGGTGCGCCGCAGCTCCCGGAACCGTTCCAGGTACCAGCTGCGGACGTTGTCCACCTTGGCGTCCACGTAGATGGAGTAGTCGAAGAAGTCGGCGACGGCCAGCCGTCCGGCGGTCGCGGGCTGGAGCACGTTGATGCCCTCGACGATGAGGATGTCGGGGCGGTGCACGGTCTGGCGCTCGTCGGGAACGACGTCGTAGTGCAGGTGGGAGTAGACGGGAATGTCGAGGCGGTCGGCCCCGGCCTTCATCTCCGAGACGAACCGGACCAGCGCGCGCCGGTCGTAGCTCTCCGGGAACCCCTTGCGGCGCATGAGTCCGCGCGACTGGAGGACGGAGTTGGGGTGGAGGAAGTTGTCGGTGCTGACGAGCTCGACGTCCGGGTGGTTGGGCCACTGGGCGAGCAGGGAGCGCAGCAGTCGCGCCGTGGTGGACTTGCCCACGGCGACGCTGCCCGCCACGCCGATGATGAACGGTGACGGCCGGTCGGACTCCCCGAGGAAGGCGCGCACGGCGGCGTGCCGCTGCTGCGTGGCGCCCACGTAGAGGTTGAGCAGCCGTGACAGCGGCAGGTAGATGTCGCGGACCTCGTCGAGGGAGGTGGGGTCGTTGGTACCTCGCAGGTCGCTGAGGTCGGCCTCGGTCAGGGACAGGGGCGTGGAGGCCCGGAGGGCGGCCCAGGCCGCGCGGTCCAGTTCCACGTACGGCGAGGAGATGCCGTTCTTCGTCGCGTGAGACACGGTTGACCACCTTAGACGAGGCGCTCCCCCACTCCGGGCAGCCGGTCCCCCGATTGTCCGACACGGAGGCCGAACGTGCCGGACTCCACACGTTCACACGCGCGACACGCAAGGTTTTTTGGGTGGGTTCGTCGGAGTGGGAACCGGTTCCACTCGGCGACCACTCCCACCCTCCCACCTGCGTGGTCTACTCTCCATGCACCAAATGGTCTATACCGCCACCTGGGAAAACAACAAGTGGTATGAACCACTGGTTGGTCGATTCCGGACATCTTTTGGCTTACGCTGGCGCCCATGTGCGGAATCGTTGGCTACGTCGGGCCGCAACCGGCGCTAGAGGTCGTTGTGAACGGCCTCGCGAGGTTGGAATACCGCGGATATGACTCCGCGGGTGTCGCTGTGCTGGGTGAAGGAACCCTGCGCTCCCAGAAGCGGGCGGGCAAGCTCGCCAACCTGCGTCAGGCCCTGGAGGAGAACCCGGTCTCGGGTGAGGGCGCCGGGATCGGTCACACCCGTTGGGCCACGCACGGCGCGCCCAACGACGTGAACGCCCACCCCCACGTCGACAACGACAACCGGGTGGCCGTCGTCCACAACGGCATCATCGAGAACTTCGCCGCCCTTCGCCTGGAGCTGGAGGAGCAGGGCTGCAAGTTCCTGTCCGAGACCGACACCGAGGTCTCCTCCCACCTGCTCAGCAAGGAGCTGGAGCGGCGCGGCGACGGGGACCTCCCCGGGGCCATGCGCGAGGTGTGCAAGCGCCTGGAGGGTGCCTTCACCCTGGTCGCCGTCTCCGTCGACGACCCGGACCTGGTCGTCGCGGCGCGCCGCAACTCCCCGCTGGTCGTCGGTCGCGGCCAGGGCGAGAACTTCCTGGCCAGCGACGTGGCGGCGTTCATCGCCCACACCCGTGAGGCGGTCGAGCTCGGCCAGGACCAGGTCGTGGAGCTGCGCGCCGACTCCGTGGTCGTCACCGACTACGACGGCAACCCGGTGGACGTGCGTGAGTACCACGTGGACTGGGACGCCTCGGCGGCGGAGAAGGACGGCTACGACTACTTCATGCTCAAGGAGATCGTCGAGCAGCCCAAGGCTGTCGCCGACACCCTCCTGGGCCGGGTCTCGGTCGACGGCCAGCTCACCCTGGACGAGATGCGGCTGACCCCCGCCGAGCTGCGGTCGGTCGAGAAGATCGTCATCATCGCGTGCGGCACGTCGTACCACGCGGGCCTGATCGCCAAGTACGCGATCGAGCACTGGTGCCGGATCCCCTGCGAGGTGGAGGTCGCCAGCGAGTTCCGCTACCGCGACCCGATCCTGGACCAGCAGACCCTGGTCATCGCCATCTCGCAGTCCGGCGAGAGCATGGACACCCTGATGGCGGTCCGCTACGCCCGCGAGCAGCGCGCCCGTGTGCTGGCGATCTGCAACGTCAACGGCTCGACGATCCCGCGCGAGTCCGACGGCGTGCTGTACACGCACGCCGGCCCGGAGGTCGGGGTGGCCGCCACCAAGACCTTCCTCACCCAGCTGGCCGCCTGCTACCTGATCGGCCTGTACCTGGCCCAGGTGCGCGGGATGAAGTTCGGCGACGAGATCAACGCCGTGATCGCGCAGCTGGCCACCATGCCGGAGCAGATCGAGAGGGTCCTGGACTCGGTGGAGCCGGTCCGCGAACTGGCCCGTTCCCTGGCCGACGAGAACACCGTCCTGTTCCTGGGCCGCCACGTGGGCTTCCCGGTGGCGATGGAGGGCGCGCTCAAGCTCAAGGAGCTGGCGTACATGCACGCCGAGGCGTTCGCCGCCGGTGAGCTCAAGCACGGCTCGATCGCGCTGATCGAGGACGGTCTGCCGGTGGTCGTCGTGGTGCCCTCGCCCAAGGGGCGCAGCGTGCTGCACGACAAGATCGTGTCGAACATCCAGGAGGTGCGTGCCCGCGGCGCCCGCACCATCGTGATCGCCGAGGAGGGCGACGAGTCGGTGCGCCCGTACGCGGACTCGCTCATCGAGATCCCCGCGGTGCCGACCCTGCTCCAGCCGATCGTCGCGACGATCCCCATGCAGGTGTTCGCGTGTGAACTCGCCCTGGCCAAGGGCAACGACGTCGACCAGCCCCGCAACCTCGCCAAGAGCGTGACCGTGGAGTAGGTCGGGACACGTACCCAGGTGGTCCGGGGTGCGTCGCGCGGGGGCATCCCCCGGCGGCGCACCCCGACTGCGTTCGCGGGCCGGTGCCGCGCGCGATCCCGGGGGTCAGTGCGGGACGTGGGCGGTGTGGCTGGCCCTCGCCGCGACGACGTCGGCGTGGGTGGGCAGCATCCCGTGCAGGTCCAGGACGTCCAGGATGCGGTTCAGCTGCCGGGGCGGGTTCGAGATCAGCAGGTGGTGCTGGGAACCGGAGGCGATCCGCATGGCACCGACCAGCGCGTTGACCCCCGAGGCGTCGATGAAGCCCACCAGGGAAAGGTCGACGATCGTACAGTTCTCGATCACGGAGGAGGCCAGGCGGGCGAAGACGCCCTCGGCCGTGGCGATGTCGATCTCGCCCTCGAGGTGGATGACGGTCATGCCGTCGCAGCGGAAGCGCTCCTGGTCCGGGTCCAGTACGTCCACGCCTTACTCCCGTGTTGGGGGTCGGTGGGGTCTCTGCCGCCGTCGGTCAAATGCCGACATGCATTGACAGCCTACTCGGCTTGGCGGACTCCACACATGTCCCGGAACACGGTCGCCGTCCGTTTCCCGTGGATATCGGCGTAGCGTCAGAACGGATCAGAACCGCAAATCGCCCAAACGATCTTTCCGTGACCGTCCACGGGATTCCAGCCCCATTCGCGACTGAATGCGGCCACGAGCCCGAGCCCGCGTCCCGACTCGGCGAAATGGTGCGCCTCGACCCGGACCGGTCCGCGCGGCTCGGGGTCGGCGACCATGCACACCACCGCACCGTCCCGTGGGAACGGCCGCAGCTGGAGGGTGACCCGGGTGCGCTCGGGGGGCTCGTCGGCCACCGCGTGCCGACAGGCGTTGCCGACCAGTTCGGAGATGATGAGCCGGACGTCCTCGGACAGCCGCGTGAGCCCCCACGCGGTCAGGTTCTCGGCCCCGAACTCACGGGCCGACCGGACCGAGTCCGGCACCGCCCCGAAGGAGGCGGCGGCGCCACCAGGCGCGCACCGGCTCTCCCCGATACCCAGGCGACCGAGCGACGGGTCCCACCACCCGCCGCGCGTCGACTCGGGCGTGCGTGTCCGGGAGGGTCGGCCCCAGGATGCCCCGGCGTGCAGCTCCGAAGGCACCAGCTCTGTGTTCATCACGGTCCTCACGGATGATGTCGGTTCGCGCGTCCGTCCTGCGCCGCTCCCTGCCCCGCGTACGTGTTCCTTACATACGCAAACCACAGATGCACGTGCAGACCAACGTTGGGCAACACTATAGGAAGCCCTCCCCTTTTCGGTAGGCCCCCTCACGAAGAATTCGTCCGCCCGCCTTACGGGATTCTCGCCGGTACCCTGCACTGGGGCTCGATTCGGCTCTCGGCCCCTCTGTCCCGGAAGAACGACATCGGTATACTGAGCGGTCGCTCCCGCCAATACCACTCCATAGGGAGGCGAAGTGGTAGCAGACCCGACGTCGAACCACCAGGTCACACAGGATTTCCTGGCCAATTCCAGTGGTGGTCCCACCGTGCTGCGCATTCTGCTCGGCACCCAGCTGCGGCGCCTGCGCCAGGAGAAGGGCATTTCCCGGGAGGACGCCGGATACGCCATCCGCGCGTCCCACGCCAAGATCAGCCGTATGGAGCTCGGCCAGGTCAGTTTCAAACACCGGGACGTCGACGACCTGCTGAAGCTGTACGGAGTGAAGGAGGCCGGGCAGCGCGAGGCCCTGGTCGGGATGATCTCCAGCGCCAACGCCCAGGGCTGGTGGCACAAGTACGGCGACGTGCTGCCGCAGTGGTTCGGTGTCTACGTGGGCCTGGAGGAGGCCGCGTCGGTCATCCGGACCTTCGAGGTCCAGTTCGTACCCGGACTGCTCCAGACCGAGGGGTACGCCCGCTCGGTGATCCGGCTCTCGCGCACGGCGAACTCGGAGGAGGACGTCAACAGCCGTGTGAACATGCGTATGCATCGGCAACGGCGTTTCACCTCGGCCGAGGGCGATCCGCCGCGCCTGTGGGCGGTCATCGACGAGGCGGTCCTGCACCGCCCCTTCGGCGACGCCGAGATCATGCGCGAGCAGGTCGAGCACCTGCTGGAGATGGCCCGCCGCCCCAACGTCACCATCCAGATCGCCACGTTCGCCATGGGCGGCCACCCGGCCGCCGGCGGACCGTTCAGCATCCTGCGGTTCCCCACACCGCAGCTGCCCGACGTCGTCTACCTGGAGCAGTTGAGCAGCGCCCTGTACTTCGACAAGTTCGACGACACCAGCCGCTACGCCCAGACCATGGACCACCTGGCGACCCAGGCTCCCCTCCCAGGCCAGACCCCCGACATCCTCCAGGGCTTCCTCAAGCGCTACGGGGGCTGAGGTTTCCGAGCCGGTCCTGCGGACACCCGTCCGCGCACAGCCACCCACGACCGGCCGCCCTCGGCCCTCGCCGATCCCCCACATCGG
>NZ_LAVM01000118.1:0-13241 GCF_001083815.1 Nocardiopsis sp. SBT366
GTACGGGGTGCTAAGGCGTTTCTTGGCTTTGGATTTTTTTTTTTTCAAGAAAAAGACGGCATACGATTTTCCTGCCTGTCTCGTGGGCCGGGAGATTTGTAAAAGAGACAGACCCTGGCCCTGGCGCGGCCGCCCGGACGACGCCCCCGCCAGGAAGCCCCGGAACGTGCGACGACCCACGGGCCGGAACCGGGGCACTCCTCGTCCGGGCGGGAGGTCACCCGGTCATGAACCCCGCGCCGAGCCTGCCCCCCGAGCCCGTCAGCGCCTACCTGCCACTGCGGTACGTGCTCACCGACTCCCTCGCCGTGCGCACGGCCTTCGACCCCCTGCGCGTCGACACGGAGACCACGGTCAGCGGCCGCGCCCAGCGCGGCATGCTCGCCGCTGTCCTCCAGCGCGCGGGCCTGCGGGACGAACTCCACGCCTGGGTCGCGCGCGGTGACCTGGTCCGCTTCGCCACCGCCCACCCCCGGCTGGAGCAGCACGCGCGCCCCGGCGTCCCCGTGGTCGCCCATCCGCCGCCCGCGTACCTGTACTCCCCGGGCAAGGACGGCGACACGCTCGTGGACCTGTTCGCCGAGGGGGTCGACCGACCGGGCACGCCCCACCGCGCGGTGCGGGACCCGCTCACCCCCGACCGCTCCCTGCGCGCCGCGGTGCGCACCACCTCCGAGCGCTACCTGGGACGGGGTGCCCCCTTCTTCACCACCAGCATGGACCCGGGCCAGGTCTTCGAGGCCCGATGGCAGCTGCGCGGCCCCGACCACGCCTTCCTGCGCGGGCTCGCGGAACGGATCGTCGAGGTCCTCTCCGACGCCGAGGGCACACTCACCCTCGGCTCCGGCGGTACGCGCGCCCATGGCGGGGTCACGGTGGAACCGGTGCGCCCGGACCGTCTGCTGTCCCCGGACCGGGTGGAGTGGCCCGGCCCGGACCGGTCCCGACGCGCGAACCAGGAGGTGGACCTGGTCCTGCTCTCCCCGACGCTCCTGACCGGCGAGCAGGGGCAGGACCGCCCGCACGCCCTGGTCCCGGCGGTACGCGAACTCCTCGCGCGGCGCCTGCCGAACACACCGTTCTCGGTGGTCGCGGCGCACGTCGAACCCGTCCTGGTCGGTGCCTACCACCGCGCCTACCGGGGACCGATGGCCCAGCGGTGGGCCGCCGCCCCGGGATCGGTGGTGCGGCTGTGCCTCGGAGGGGGTATCACGACCGCCCGCGTCCGCGACCTCGAGGCCCACCCCCTGGGCGAACGCCTCGTGGACGGCCACGGCCAGTTCGTCCTGGTGGACCCGCCACCGCTGGCCGCCGTCCCGCTGGCGCCGCCGTCCGCACCGCTCCCCGCCCGCACGGCGGGTACCGTCACCCTGTCCGACGGCCGGGTCCTGCCCGACCCCACACCGATCGACCCGGGGCGGGACGCGGAGCTGGACACCCTCTACGACGAACTCCTGTGGAACGCGGCCGCGCCCTCCGTCCGCGACCACGCGCGCGGCCTCGCCTCGACGGGCAGGCTCGCCCCGCTCACCCCCAGCCTGCTCGGAAGGCTGCGCGAGGTGGTCACCCACCCCCACGACACCCCCGACGCGGCGCTGGACGCGCTCGGCCACACGCTCGACGGCCCGGACGAGGAGGGCGACCCGGTCCACAAGGTGCTGCGGGAGAGGGCCGTGCGCGCCCTGCGGCGCGCCCGGCTGGTCCGCCCGGGGCAGGGCCGCCCGCTCACCGTCCACGCGTGGCTGAGCGGGCTCTCCGCCGGGCCCGCCGCCTGGTGGCAGGAGAACCGTCCCCGGTTCGCCCACGATCCCGCCTACGCACGGGCGCTGGCGGCCGTGGACCTGACCGCCCCGGACGGCCTTCCGCCCAGCAACCGCGCGAGCGGGCTCTCCACCCGGGCCGAACACTGGGAGCGCCGCGCCTCCGCACGGTTGTCCCTCCTGCTGGTCTCGTCCTGGCTGGCCGAGGCGGCCCGCACACTGCGCGCCGAACAGGACCAGCCTTGACCGCAGACTCCTCCGCCTCCGACGACGCCGACCCGCACGGGCCCGGCCCCACCGGCCTCGTCTGGGAGTTCGCGGTCCGACTCCGGATTCTCACCGACGGCCACGTGGGGGCGGCCCGGGCCACACCCAGGCACGTCGCGGAGAGCGACGTGGATCTGCGCCTGGACCGGGACCCGCTCAGTGGGGCGCCCCGGCTGCGGGCCACCACCCTCGCCGGTCTGCTCCGCCACGAACTCCTCGCCCGTACCGCGGACCCGGAGAGCGCCGCCGCGCTGTTGGGGTCGGCGGACACACCGGGGGCGCGCTCCAGCGCCCTGGACCTGGACGACGCGCACGCCGTACTTCCCGGGAACGGGGCGGTACCGGTCCGGGTGGGGACACGTGTGGACCCCGCCACCGGCAGCGTGCGCCCCGGCCGCATGTGGCAGTGGGAGGTACTGCCCGCGGGCACCGTGTTCACCGCGCACCTGAGGTTGAGGGCCGCCGACCCCGCCGAGGAGGCCCGCCTGCTCGCCCTGTTGGCCCTGGCCGCCCGTGGGCTGACGGATGAGGGGCCGGGTATCCGGATCGGCGGGCGTACGGGTCGCGGCCACGGAGCGGTCCGTGCCACCCGATGGTCCGCTCGCCGACACGACCTCACCGACGAGGAGGGTTGGTTCGCCTACCACGCGCGTGACTGGCCGACCCGCTGGCGGGAGGCCGAGCAGGCTCTGTCCGCCGCCGAGACCGGACCCGTGGGGTCACCCTCCGCAGAGTCGGCTGAGCCCGTCGAGGTCGCGGCACCCGCCAACCCCGCAGAGCCCACAACTCCCGCTGATGTCGCCGAGCCCGCTGAGCCCGCCGGGCCCGCCGGGCCCGCCGATGTCGCGCCCGCCAAGGTCGCCGCGCCCCCTGAGCCAGCCGCTCCCGCCGATGTCGCGGCACCCGCCAACCCCGCAGAGCCCACAACTCCCGCTGATGTCGCCGAGCCCGCTGAGCCCGCCGAGGTCGCCGAGCCCCGCGCCGACGAGTGGACCGCCGTCGCCCCAGGCGCCGAACGGCACCCCTCCGCGACCCGCACGGGGACGGACCTGGTCGAGGTCATGCGCTTCGTCCTCGAAGAACACGGCGGTGCCGCGACCCTCGCCCTTCCGCCGGACGGAGCCGGGGTCGTGGACCGGCGGCGCCGGGCCGAGCTGCGCCTGGAGCTGCACGTGGCCGAACGCCCGTACCCGGACCCCGGGCTCTCGGAGCGGGAACCGCGCCCCGCCACGCTATTGATCGGCGACGCCCCCGCGGACGACCGACCGGCCACGGCCGACCGCGCCCATCGGAGAGGCCCCGCCGACACCGGCGCCCCGGACGGCGAACTGGAGCTGCGCCCCGTCCTCGGTGACACCGCCCTGTTCGCCCTCTTCAAGCGGATCGGTCGACGCCTCGTCCGGGACGCGGCCGAACACCTGGTGGGGGAGGGGAGCCGTTGGCGGGAGTGGCACGGGCACTGGTGGGGCGACGACACCGGCCGGTGGCCCGACACCCGTTCCGCCCCTTCCCGGGTCCGCCTGCGCGCCACCCCGACCCTGACCGGCGGCGCCCCGGTGACCACCACACGCTTGACCGTCGACGCCCTGTTCGGCGACGAGGTGGACGGCCACCTGTTCACCACCGAACTCCACTGCGGCGGCTCGGCCACGGTCGTCCTCGACGTCTCCGAACCCGACGACGCCGTGCGGGGGCTGCTCGCGTTGATCGTGCGCGAACTGGCCACGGTCCCCCTGGACACCCTCGGGGCGGGGGCGGGCACCGGCAGTGGCCGACTGCTGGCGACCCGGGCCGTCCTGACCACCCACGAGGGGGACGGGACCGAACCCGGCGAGGTGGACCTGATCCGCGCCCTCACGGAGCCGGACGGCCCCGACGCCGCCATCGCCCGGGGGTGGCTTCCCGAACTGCACCGAAGGATCACCCCGGTTCCGGAACCCGGGCCCGCTGACGAGGGGGACCTCCCATGAACCCGCATCCCCACGAACCCCCCGACCCGGTCGGCGTCGAGGTCCGCCCGCTCTCCGAACGGACGGTTGCGGAGGTCCTCGACGACCTCTTCGTCAGGGGACGGCGCTGCCGGGCCCTCGACGCGGCGGGCCCGCCCGGCGACCCCCAGTGGCTGCTGGCCGAACTCGGGGACGGGCGGATCACCGGTTCCTGCCCCCACGCGCGGTGGCGGAGGTCGGACGAACCGCCGACCGGACACCTGTCGGCGCCGCCGGTGGACCCCGCCACCGACCGCTGGCGGATCCTGGAGGTGCTCGTGTTCGGCCCGCACGCGCAGATCCGTCTGGGCGAGGGCGCGGAGGCGGGCTGGATCAGCACCGACGCCCCCGGCCGCCCGCCGGACTGGTTGCGCCCGCGCGACCGCTCCCTCCTGCTCCAGGGGTGGAGTGGCCCCGCATCCAGCCGGACCCTGGAGGGGCCGGTGCCCGTCTCCGTCACTCGGGAGCCCTCCGGAGCCGAGGCGGTGCTCCCGGTGGCCTGGACCGACTTCTCCGGCCGTGTGCGCCCCCTGTCGGAACCGGGGCGGGGCGCGCTGGAGAGCACGGGTACCTGGCTGACGGTTCGGGAGTACTGGGCCGCCGACCCCGTCACCGGCGCCGTGGGCGTGGCCTTCCACCGGCTGACCGGGCTGACGTCCGGGCGCAAGCCCACGGGACCGGAGTTCGAGGTGGGCACCGGGGCCCTGGTCGAACCCCGGGGCCGCGACCGGGACGGGGGACGCTGATGCCTGGTCCGCACCGCGCCACGGCCCCCTACGGCCTGGTCCGGTTGGCCGAGACCCCCGTCCCCGCCAGCGCCCTGCACCCCGACCACGACACCGGGTCCCTGCTCCGTTCGCACGACCGCACGGTGGAGGGCACCCACTCGGGCTGGATCGACCTCACCCTGACCACGCTCACTCCCACGTTCGTTGGCCAGGCACCAGGACGGGGCCGCGTGCGCTCCTCCGCCCGGCTCCCGCACGGTGACCGCTCCCTCCCACTGGTCCCCGGCTCCACCCTGCGCGGCCTGGTCCGCAACACGCTGCGCATGCTCACCAGCGGCGAGAGCGGCCCGGTCAACACGCCCATGCTGTTCTTCCGCGCACCCGTGCGTGTGGACGCCGGGGCCGCCGACGGTTCCCCCTCGGCCCGCGCCCGACGGGTCATGGCGACGCGGCACGACCACTACCGCAGACGCCGCGCGGGCCACCGCACCCGACAGGGGTTCCTCTACCGCGACGCCGGGGACGGGGGCTGGTACGCAGTGGAGGTCCCCGCCACCGTCCTGGAACCCGAACCCGGACGGGCCCTGAAGGTGACCTTCGACGTTCTCCGGGAGAGCCTGCGCACCTGGGACTTCGGAGTGTCCGACTTCCCGGACCCGCCCCGGGACGGCACCTACGTGCCCACCGTGCACGAACACCACGGCCGCCTCCAGCACCGCTGGGTGTACGCGGTCCACCTGAGGGGACGGCGCGGCATCGCCGCCGTGGCCCCCGACGAACCGGAGGCGCGCTCCTACCTCGCCGCCCACGACGGTTCCGGCGGGGTGATCCCGGCCCTGCTGGTGCTCACCGGGAGCGCCGCGCAGGAGCGGCGCAACGCCTACCTGTTCCCCCGGCCCCCGGACCCGCGCACCGGGCGCCTCCCGGTCCCGGAGTCGCTGGTGGAACTGTTCGAGTCGGCGGCGCAGGTCACCGGGTACCAGCGTGCCGCCTTCCCCGACACCCTGGGCACCGGGGACGACCTGCCCGCCCGCCCGCCGGTGGCCGGAGCCGGTGGGGGAGGGCTGCCGCGCCGGGGTCTGGAACCGATCTGGTTCGACCTCGACCCCTCGGGCCGGGTGGTGTCCTTCGGCCGCTCCGGCGGCTACCGGGTCACGGTCAGCGACGACGACCCGATCCGCCGCGCCGTCCCCGCCGACGTGCTCGGCCCGCAGCACGGCGACCCCGACCGCATGGAGCGGGCCGGTCGCACCGTGGACGTGTGCCGGGCACTGTTCGGCGACACCGACGTGTTCGCGGGGCAGGGCGGTGCGCTCAAGGGCCGGGTGTCCTTCGGTGACGCTGTGGGCGGCGACCGCGATCCCGACTATCCGGACGGCGCCGCCCTGCGCGTACGGCTCCTGTCCCCACAGCGCGGCTGCTTCGCCAACTACCTGGTCCAGGGCCCCGAGGTGTCGGGGGAGCGGTCCGACGTCGTCACGTGGTCCCACGAGGGCCGCATCCGCCTGGGTGGCTACAAGACCTACCTGCACCGGCACGACCCCCGCCTGGGCTCACCGGTGCGCTACGACGAACGCGCCCAGAGCGACCTCGGGATCACCGTGCTGCCCCGGGGCGCCCGCACCCCGCCACCCGAGGACACCCAGCGCGACATCGTGCCCCTGCGCGACGGCCTCGTCCTGCGCTCACGCGTCACCTTCACCAACCTGACCGACGCCGAGCTCGGCGCCCTCCTGCGCGCCCTGCTCCTGGGCAACCCCGCGGACGGCGGCGAAGCCCGGGACCCCGAGCACGCGCACAAGGTCGGCATGGGCAAGTCCCTCGGCATGGGCAGCGTTCACCTGCGCCCCGAACTCCACCTGGTGGACCGCCGGGCCCGCGCCGCGGACCTGTCCCTGGACCCGGCGTCTGGGGTGACCCGCGCTGCTCCGGTTCTGGTCGGTGACTTCCTGGACGCCTTCTCCACCGCCCTCGCGCGCCACCGCTCCGCCGACGACTGGCACGGGGTGGACCAGATGGTGGACGTGCTCCTGGCCAGCCGCTGGCGCAGACGCCTGCCGTGGGAGGAGACGGCGGTGATGTCCCTGCGCCAGTTCGCCGAGTACCCGGTGCTGCCTGCGCTCACCGAGCGCTTCGCGGCGGCGGATACGGGCTGATGGGGCCGGTGGCCCGGGCATCGGTGCCGTCAGTCGTCGACCGCCTCCGCCAGGGCCTCCAGCAGGTCGGCGCGGCGCTCGGGGTCGTCCTGGGCTCCCCGCCACAGCACCGGCACCCGGGGCCCCTCCTCCAACAGACGGCACAACAGGGCGTCCAGGGAACCACGGGGGTCGGCGTCGAAGGCCGCCCGGTGGGCCTGCGCCTCGGCCGCGAGTTCACGGGCGAGCCAGCCCAGCCACGCCCGCTCGGACTGGCGCAGCACGTCGCGCCGGGGTCCGCGGGGGTCCGCGTCCCCGTCATCGTGGGCGTCGGTGTCCTCCCCGTCCGGCAGGTCCGGGACGGGGGTGTAGGGGGCGCTGCGGGCGCGTCCCCGGGCGCGTTGCACCAGTTCGAAGTGGCCGGGCATGGTGACGGCCATCCGCCCCAGCACGCCGGTCAGTCGCCGGGCCACGTCCTCGCCGGTCAGGTTCGGCAAGAGCCGACGCAGGTGCAGGCGGCGGCGCTGGTCCGGGGTGCGGCCCGCGTCGGCGTCGCGTCCTCCGGCCAGTTCGGAGAGTTTGCGCAGCAGGTAGTCGCCGGTGGCGGTGGAGACCATCGGGGGTTCCCTGACCGCCGTGAGTGAGCGCCCGTGCAGGTCGGCGACGGGGACCGCGCTGCCGTCCTCGGTGAACGACACCGACTCCCCGGGATGGACGTCCTCGGGCAGGTCGGCGGCGGGATTGCCCCAACCGGCCGTCAGGACCAGCAGGGCGAGCGCCTCCTGCTCCACGATGTCGGTGGCGACACGGGCCACGTCGCGGCGCTGGGCCCAGCGCCGGGGGCGCTCGGAGAACGCGCAGCGGACCTTGCCGTTGGGAGCGGGCTGCGGGTAGACGCGCCGCAGGTTCTTGTACGAGCGGTCACGGCGGACATCGTCCAGGGCGTCGCGCAGTCGGTGCGCGGCGGTGCGGTCCACGGAGGCGGACGCGCGCACGCCGACGGTGTCTTCGGCCGTGCGCCCGCTCTCGGGCACGGCCTTGGCACCAGCCGCGTCAGCGTCCGGAAGGACGCCTCGTCCACCCGCCGTCGCGCCGTTCGTGACGCTGGCCATGCGTGTGGCGATGACGCTGGTTGGCTCTCCCCGGTGCCGCGAGCACGGGCAGTGCTCGAAGCACAGGTCGACGTAGTCGAAGAACTGCTCCGAGTGACCGGCGCAGCCCTGCGCTGTCCCGTCCGAGGAGCAGGGTCCACACCCCAACACGCGCGTGAACACGCGCAGGAAGGTGGCCGAACCGAACAGTTCCACGGCGGAGCAGTGATGCTTGCTCACGAACTCTTCTCCCCGGGTGTGCCGGGGCCGGGACGCTCCCCCAGCCCTTCCGGGGAAACGCGCTGTCGAGACGTGAGACTGGTGGTGACACTCCTGCGTCAACGGGAGGTCAATCAACAAAATATGGCCACCGGGTGCGCACTGTCAATTGTCGGCGGGAAATCCGAATGGGGGAAGTGCGTCGGGGCCATTCTGAAACGGTCACGGGTAACAGTGGCCCCAGAAAGGGCCGTGAAGGTATTCGCCAGGGAACCCGCAGGTGTCCGAGAGATGGCGGTGAGGACCTCGGATCGGGGTGCGTCGCGCCCGTCCCGAAGTGGCGGGCGGCCGACATGGATCGAGTGTTACGGGAGGTCGCCGGATGTCCGTGGTCAATCTGACTCCGCACGAGGTGACGGTCGTCGACGAGCACGCGCGGGTGATCCGCACATGGCGCGGATCGACTGAACCGGCGAGGGTCGAGGCGGTACGGGTACCGCTCAGTGAGGTGGAGGGAGTGCCGCTGCTGGCGGAGGAACGCACCCGGGCACGCCTGCCGCCGCCCGCCGAGGGGGTCTGGTTCATCGTCTCCTCCGTGGTCAGTTCGGCGCATCCGGAACGGGACGACCTGCTCGTCCCCTCTGACCTCGTGCGGGACGACAAGGGGGTGGTCACCGGATGCCGCTCCTTCGTCCTCACCTCCGTTCCGGTGCGCGCGCACGGTTACCAGTGCGGCCCCGCGTGCCGGGTGGGAAACTCACTTCCCTGATCCATTTCGGGAACGGGTGAGTACTGTGGTCCCGTTCCTGTAGTCGGGAGACGTCCGAAAACGGTGCGTCCGGAAAGGAAAAGCGTGGACGCACCCCGAGTCGCCGTCGTTCTCGTGGGCCAGAACCCCACCCCCGCCCTCCTCACGTCGCTGACCCTGCCGGTCGACCAACTGCTCCTGGTCTGTAGCGACGGAACCCTGCCCGTGGCCCGCCGCGTCGCCGAGGCGGTCGGCCGCATCGCGCGGGAACGCTCCGTGCGCGTCCTCAGCGTGGGCGCCGACCCGCACGACCCCGCCAGCGTCACCGGGCTCCTGGACACCGTCCGCCGCGCACTCGGCGGGAAACCCTGGTACCTCGACTACACGGGTGGCACCAAGGTGATGAGCGTGGCCGCCGCGCTGCACCACGAGGAGTCGCTGCCCTCGCAGGCCCGCGCCTGGCGGTTCTACCTCGACTCCCACAGCGACCTCCTGCGCACCGCCGACGCCGCGCGCCCCGATCACCCGGTGAGCTCTCAGGGGGTCGACCTGCGCACCCTGGCCGGGGTCCATGGCGCCCACTGGCTGAGCGACCGCGACCCCGAGCCGGTGCGCCGCTTCCTGAGCGGAGGGGACACCGCCCTGGCACGGGCCCATCCGAACCTGCCCGAGAGCGAGCGCAACGGGATCGCGGCGGAGGCCCACGTGCTGTCCCACCTGCGCCGCCTGCTGGGCGGGCGGCCCGACACCGAGGTCCTCGGCTCCCGCCGCGTCGCCGACCCCTACCGCCCGGGCGGGTCCGTGGCCGACTTCGACATCCTGGTGCGCCACCGCCACCGGGTGCTGTGCGTGGAGGCCAAGACGCGGGCCGAGGACGTGGTGGCCCGCGCCGGATGGACCGTGGCCAAGGCCCGCAGGGTCTTCGGCGGGGCCACCCTCGTGCTGTTCGTCTACTCCGGCCCGGTCGTCGACGACCTCCGCGAACAGGTCACGGCGTACAACCCGGCGCTGAGCGCCCGCCACGTCCACGTGTGGAACCTGGACGCCCTGACCGAGCGCGTCACCACCTTCGCGGCCGCGCGGGACGCCTTCTTCCCGAGCCTGGCCGACTCCCCGTCGCTCGCCGTCCCCACCGTCCCCACCGTCCCCGCAGTCCTCCCTCGGTCCGAGGTGACGCCCGGTCCCGCCAGTGGTGCGGACCCCGGTCCCACCCCGCCAGCCCTGCACCCCGGTCCGGGGGACGGCCCGCTCCTGGTCACGCCCCTGGGCGGCAGCCGTCTGGGCGCCCTCGCGGCCCTGCACGCGCACCGCCCCGCCCGCGCGTTGGTCCTGCCCTCCCGGCAGAGCCTGCGGGCCCGGGTGCGGGAGGCCGCCGCCGGAGCGCTGCGCGCCGCCGAGCAGCCGGACGCGCCCCCTGCCGACGCCGCCACCCTGCGGTCCGAGGGCTACCGCGACCGGGTCAGGCTGGCCGCCGACCCGGTGGACGGCTACGACTCCGCGGCGGTCCAGCGGGCCGTGCAGGGCTGGATCGAACACGAACGCGAGGGCGGGCAACCGGTGGTCGTCGACATCACCACCGGTACCAAGGCGATGAGCCTCGGACTGGCCAGGGCCGCGCGGCACGGGGGCGCCTGCGCCACCTATCAGCTGCCCCGGGACCGGGCCGTGGTGTGCCTGACGCACGGGCGCCGCGAACTCCAGGGCCGCGCCCGGATCGACTGGTCACTGGTGCTGTCCGGGTACGAACCCCTCACCGCGCCACTGGGGGAGGTGGTCACCGGCCCCGCCCGCGACCAGGTGGACGTGGAGCTGCTGGAACGCGCCAGGACCGAGCTCAGCGCGGCGGCCTCGGGGCCGACCGGAGTGTGGTGGGACGTCTCCCTCGCCGACCCGGAGGGGTTCCTCACCGCGCAGGAACGGCCCGGGCTGGTCCTGACCTTCGACGACCGCGCGGTGGGGCTGGCGGCCCCGGCCCGCCGGCGCAGACGCACGCCGGAGGGGCCCCTGCGGGACGTGAGCCCGGGGGCCTGGGCCCAGAGCGTGTTCGCGGCGACCACGCACCTGAACGTGCGCTGTGACGTGGCGGGCACCGTGGTGGCCCTGACCAGGCCCGGACGGGACGTGAGCCGCGCCGGTGAACTGGTGGACTGGATCGCCCAGCCCGCCCCGGGGCGGGGCGCCGCCGCCACGGGACTCCGGTTCGGGGACCCGCTGTGCCCGCTGGTCCTCGCGGTGGACCCGGCCGTGCCCGACCCGACCGGAGCGCTGGCCACGGACGTCAGCAGGCTCTGACACCGCAGTGATCCACGTCCCTTTCGCGAACCGGTGCCCGGTTCGCGGTGTCCCATCCCGTGCTCCACTATGGGGTCGCGGCCGACCGGTCGTGTGGGTGGCGACGGCGGGACGTACGAGGCATGGGGATCACTGGTGGTCGGGTTCGGGCGGGCGCGCTGGGAGGCGCGCTCGTACTCCTGCTCGCGGGGTGCACCGCGCAGGACGACGGGGAGGCCGAGGCCGCGCCCGTGTCGGCGCCGAGGACCATCGACTGGGCGCCCTGCCTGAGCGAGGAGGACCTGGAGGCCGCACCCGACTGGGACGGCGACCCGGACTGGCTGGAGACCCTGGAGTGCGGCACCCTCACCGTGCCGCTCGACCACGCCGCCCCCGACGGGGAGACCGTCGACCTCGCCCTGGCCCGACGGCCCGCCAGCGGCCCCGCCGACGAGCGGATCGGCTCCCTGGTGATCAACCCCGGCGGCCCCGGAGAGTCCGGGGTCAGCATGCTCGACCACCCGCTCTTCGACGCACCGATCCAGGACGCCTTCGACCTGGTCGGCTTCGACCCGCGCGGGGTGGGCGAGAGCGAGGGCTTCGCCTGCGGTGACTGGTACGCGATGGACGAGGCCCGCCGCGCCGTGGCCGACCCCGAGAACGTCACCGACGCGGAACTCTCCACCCTGGAGGACACCGCCCGCGCCTACGCCGAGGCGTGCGCGCGGACGGCGGGGGAGGAGTTCCTCGCCAACATGGGCACCGTCAACGTGGTCCGCGACCTCGACCTGATCCGCGACGCGCTGGGCGACCAGCGGCTCACCTACGCGGGTTTCTCCTACGGCACCTACATCGGTGCCCTGTACGCCGAGACCTACCCGGAGAACACCCGCGCGCTGGTCCTGGACGGCGCGGTGGAGACCGAGCGCCCCAACGTGGAGGTCGCCGCCGACCAGGCAGTGGCCTTCCAAGGCGCCTGGGACCTGTTCGTGGAGGAGTGCGGGTACGCCCCCAGTTGCCCGTTCGACGACGCGGCCACCGCCGACGCCCGGATGGGGGACCTCCTCGACCGGCTCGACGCCGATCCGCCCATGGTCCAGGGCTGGCCCGTGAACGGTGACACGCTGCTGACCATGGTGAGCCTCCAGCTCTACGACGAGGTCGCCTGGGACGGACTGGCCCAGACCCTCGCCGCTCTGGACGAGGACGTCCACGGCGCCGGACCCCAGCTGGAACGCCTCTACGACCAGACCTTCGCCCAGGACGAGGAGGAGGCCGAGGAGTCGGACGAGCCCGAGGAACCCGGCGTGTTCGAGGACACCGAGGCCGCCCTGACCGCCGTCAACTGCGCGGACCGCGACGACCCGACCGACGCCGACGACTACCGAGAGGCGGCCCAGCGCGCGGCCGCGGACTCCCCGTACTTCGGCGCCGACCTCGTGTGGGAGCAGCTGCCGTGCGCCTACTGGGTGGACACCGAGGAGGCGCCCACCGGGTTCTCCGCCCCCGACGCCCCGCCGATCCTCGTGGTCGGCACGCTCGGGGACCCGGCCACCCCCTACACCTGGGCCGAGGAGCTGACCGGCCAGCTGGCCACCGCCACCCTGGTCACCTACGAGGGCGCGGGCCACACCGCCTACGGCTACGGCATGGAGTGCGTGGACGACGCGGTGGACGCCTACCTGTTGGAAGGGGCGGTCCCGGAGTCCGGGTTGTCCTGCCCCGCCTGGTAAAGCCCGAAGGAACGGACTGTTTACCCGCCTTCGGGAATGTTCTGCGCGGCCGCGCACCCGCTCGCTCGGAGGATGGATCCCGGTGGAGGACGACTCTGTGCGGGGGCGGGTGTTCGGGTGCGTTGCACTGGCGGGTCTGGCTCTTTTACACATCTCCGAGCCCCCGCGACAGGGAGAAAACTCGTATGCCGTCTTCTTCTTTTAAAAAAAAAAACAATACAGTAAGAGAGTAGACAGTCGACATCTCGTACTAATACTACTATCGAGATGTTATGCTAGACATCAAAGCGACAAAGGGCGA
>NZ_LAVM01000119.1:0-12622 GCF_001083815.1 Nocardiopsis sp. SBT366
CCGTCTCACCCCTCGCACGTCCTCCCCTCTCGCAGGAGCCAACCGAATGCCGCAGCAGCCCGTGCCCCGCCCCACCGACCTGGTGGTCTTCGGCGGAACCGGTGACCTGTCCATGCGTAAACTGCTCCCCTCCCTCTACCTCCTGGACCGTGACGGCCACCTTGGCGGGGACACCCGGGTCGTGGCGGTCTCCCAGGACGGCCTCACCGACGCCGACCTGCGCGACAAGGCCTCCTCCGCAGTCGGGAGCCACAGTGCCGTCCAGGTGGTCGAACCCGAGGTCCTGCGCCGTTTCCTCGGCCGTCTCTCCCACGTGACCGTCGACGTCGGCGGCGACCCCTCCGGATGGACCCACCTCGCCGCCGCCCTCACCCCCGGCCGCGACCGCGTCTTCTACCTCGCCGTGCCGCCGATGATCTCCGGGGCCATCTGCCAGGGGCTCCAGGACGCGGGCCTGGTCACCCCCGAGTCCCGTGTCGTCATGGAGAAGCCGCTCGGCCGCGACCTCGACTCCGCCAAGGCCGTCAACGACGCCGTGGGCGCGGTCTTCGAGGAGTCCCGCACCTACCGGATCGACCACTACCTGGGGAAGGAGACCGTGCAGAACCTGCTCGTGCTGCGGTTCGCCAACGTCTTCCTCGAACCCCTGTGGAACTCCCGGTGGATCGACCACGTGCAGATCACCGCCACCGAGACCGTGGGCGTGGGCGGACGGCGCGGCTACTACGACTCCTCCGGCGCCATGCGCGACATGGTGCAGAACCACCTGCTCCAGCTGCTCTGCCTCACCGCCATGGAGCCCCCGGCCAGCTACGACCGCGACGCCGTCCGGGACGAGAAGCTCAAGGTCCTCCAGTCCCTGAGACCCCTCTCCGGGAACCGGGTCGCCGAACACACCGTGCGCGGCCAGTACACGAGGGGGACGGTCCAGGGCGAGGAGGTCCTCGGCTACCTGGACGAGGCGGGCGGACCGGCGACCAGCGACACCGAGACCTTCGTGGCCCTGCGCGCGGAGGTCGCCAACTGGCGGTGGGCAGGAGTCCCCTTCTACCTGCGCACCGGCAAGCGCCTGGGGCACGCCCGCTCCGAGATCGTCATCCGCTTCCGCGACGTCCCGCACACCATCTTCCCCGGGGCCGCGGCCTCCGGAGCTGGCAGCCTCGTCATCCGCCTCCAGCCCGACGAGGGCATACACCTGACCATGCTGGCCAAGACGCCCGGCGCCGGTGCGCTGCGTCTGCGGCCGGTCCCGCTGGAGCTCAGCTTCGCCGACACCTTCGCCACCCGCTCTCCCGAGGCCTACGAGCGGCTGCTGATGGACGTGTTGGCCGGGGACTCCACCCTCTTCATGCGCCGCGACGAGGTCGAGGCCGCGTGGCGGTGGGTGGACCCCGTCATCGAGGCCTGGCAGGGCCTCGACACCCCACCCGAGACCTACCCCGCCGGAAGCTCCGGCCCCGCAGGAGCGCAGCGGCTCATCGGCCGTTCCGGCAGCACGTGGCACGAAGAGGAGCAGGCATGACCGCGCACACCCCCGGCACCACCCCCGTCGTCCACCCGGTGATCGCGGAGGTCACCCGGCGCCTGACCGAGCGCAGCGACGCGACCCGCTCCGCCTACCTGACCCGTGTCCGTGAAGCGGTCGGCCAGGGCCCGTCCCGCACCTCCCTGGGCTGCGCCAACCTCGCGCACGGTTTCGCCGCCTGCGGGGTCGGAGACAAGCTCTCGCTGGCTGGTGACGTCACCCCCAACCTGGCGATCGTCTCCGCGTACAACGACATGCTCTCCGCCCACCAGCCCCTGGAGACCTACCCCGCCGTCATCAAGAAGGCGGTCGCGGAGGCGGGCGGGGTCGCCCAGTTCGCGGGCGGGGTGCCCGCCATGTGCGACGGCATCACCCAGGGGCGGGCGGGCATGGAACTGTCCCTGTTCAGCCGCGACGTGATCGCGATGTCGGCGGCCGTGGCGCTGTCCCACGACATGTTCGACGGCGCTCTCATGCTCGGCGTGTGCGACAAGATCGTGCCCGGCCTGCTCATCGGCGCCCTGTCCTTCGGTCACCTGCCGGTGGCCTTCGTGCCCGCCGGTCCCATGCACTCCGGCCTGCCCAACAAGGAGAAGGCGCGGGTCCGCCAGAAGTTCGCCGAGGGCAGGGTCGGCCGCACGGAGCTGCTCCAGGCCGAGTCCGCCGCCTACCACTCGCCCGGCACCTGCACCTTCTACGGCACCGCCAACTCCAACCAGATGCTCATGGAGGTCATGGGCCTGCACCTGCCCGGGGCCAGCTTCGAGCAGCCCGGCACCCCGCTGCGCGAGGCCCTGACCTCCGAGGCCGGCCGCCGCGTGCTCGGGCTGACCTCCCTCACCGAACACCACACCCCGGTCGGCGAGCAGATCGACGAGAAGGCCATCGTGAACGCCGTGGTCGCGCTGCTGGCCACCGGCGGCTCCAGCAACCACACGCTGCACCTGGTCGCCATCGCCCGTGCCGCCGGGATCCAGCTCACCTGGGACGACTTCGCCGACCTGTCCGAGGCCGTGCCGCTGCTCACCCGCATGTACCCCAACGGCGCCGCCGACGTGAACCGGTTCCACGAGGTGGGCGGCATGGCCTTCCTCATCGGCACCCTGCTGGACGCCGGGCTCCTGCACGAGGACGTCCGGACCATCGCCGGTCCGGGCCTGAACCGCTACCGCCAGGTCCCCGAGCTGACCGAGAGTGGCCAGCTGACCTGGGTGGACGGCCCCACGGAGAGCGCGGACACGACGGTGCTGCGCCCGGCCACCGACCCCTTCGCCCCCGACGGCGGACTGCGCATGCTGGAGGGCAACCTCGGCCGCGCCGTGATCAAGGTGTCCGCCGTGGCGCCCGAGCGGCACGTCGTCGAGGCCCCCGCCCGGGTCTTCGGGGACCAGGCCGAACTCCAGACGGCCTTCGCCGCCGGAGAGCTGACCGGGGACTTCGTCGCCGTGGTCCGGTTCCAGGGCCCGCGCGCCAACGGCATGCCGGAGCTGCACAAGCTCACCCCGCCGCTGGCCGTGCTCCAGGACCGGGGCCAGAAGGTCGCCCTGGTCACCGACGGGCGCATGTCCGGCGCGTCCGGCAAGGTGCCCGCCGCCATCCACGTCTCACCCGAGGCGGAGGCGGGCGGCCCGCTGGCCAGGGTCCGGGACGGCGACCGCATCCGGCTGGACGCGGTCCGGGGCACACTGGAGGTCCTGGCCGACCTCGACGGGCGCGAGGACGCCCGGCCCACGGTGGACTCCTCCGCCGGGACCGGACGCGAACTCTTCGCCGCCCTGCGCGGGGCGGTCGGCCCGGCCGAGACCGGCGCCGGGGTCTTCGGCCACTGAGCGCGGGCGGGCCGCCCGGCCCGCCGTCCGCGACGCACGTACCCACTGACCACTTGGAGACAGCCATGACGACGATCCCCCGCTCAGGTGCGGACGTGCTCGACCTCGCACCGGTGATGCCCGTGGTGGTGGTCGAGGACGCCGAACACGCCGTCCCGCTGGCACGAGCCCTGGTGGCGGGCGGTCTGCCCGGCATCGAGGTGACCCTGCGGACCCCGGCGGCCCTGGACGCCATCGAGCGGATCGCCCAGGAGGTGCCGGAGGCCGTGGTGGGCGCCGGGACCATCGTCAACGGCGAGCAGGCCCGATCCGCCGCCAAGGCGGGGGCGCGTTTCCTCGTCAGCCCCGGGTGCACGCCGTCGCTGGCCCGGGCGATGGCCGACACCGGGCTGCCCGCCCTGCCGGGGGTGGCGACGGTGTCGGAGGCGATGGCGCTGCTGGAGCTCGGGCTGACCGAGCTCAAGTTCTTCCCGGCCGAGGCCTCGGGTGGGGCGGCGTTCCTGAAGTCGCTCACCGGCCCGCTGCCGCAGGTCCGGTTCTGCCCCACCGGCGGAATCACCGCGCGCAGCGCCCAGAGCTACCTCGCGCTGCCCAACGTGGGCTGTGTGGGAGGCAGCTGGCTCACCCCCGCCGCGCTGGTCGGCGAGGGCCGTTGGGACGAGGTCACCGAGCTCGCGCGCGAGGCCGCGGCGCTGGAGCGCTGAACCGGGCCGGGTTCGGTCGGCCCGATCGGATTCAGGGCTGGTCGGCGCCTGAGGAGCGGGCGTCGACCAGGACCTGCACCCCGTCCAGGACCCGCTCCAGCCCGAAGGCGAACTCGTGGTCGGGTTCGTAGAGCGCCTGGTGGGTGGTGCCGACCGCCACGCCCACCCGCGCGGCCGTCGGGTACCTGGAGTCGTCGATCAGCGCGGACAGCAGGGGGTCGGCGGTCCGCCACCACTGCTGGTCGTCCATCCCCGAGTCCCGGGCGATCCACTCGGAGTTGACGGTCTGCCGGGCGGTGCTTTCCACGTAGCCGTTGACCAGGCTGACGGTGGAGTCCATCTCGACCTCGCTCAACCCCAGCCCGTCCACGGCGGAGAGCTCGTGGTCGTACTTGGCGATGAGGTTGGGACCGAGGAGACGCGTGGTGACGGTCTGGAGCATCCACGGGTGGCGGATGTAGAGGTCGCGGTTGGCGTGCGCGATCCGGTGCAGACGCTCCCGCCAGGTGCCGGACCGCTCCGTGGTGTCCAGATCGGCGTAGGCGGCGTCCACCATGAGGTCGATGAGCTCGCCCTTGCCGGGCACGTAGGTGTACAGGGACATCGTGCCGACGTCCAGGGTCTCGGCGACCCGGCGCATGGACAGCGCGGTGATCCCCTCGGAGTCCGCCAGTTCGGTGGCCGCGACCACGATCCGGTCGATGCTCAGCCCCGGTTTGCCCCTGCGGCGGCTCGCGGGTTCCTGTGTGCGCCACAACAGGGCCAGGCTGCGCGCGGGATCGCCACTCTTGCTGTTCTGCGGGGACATCGGTCCGTCCTGGTACTTGGTCCGTAGGGCGTACGGGCCAGTGTACGTCCGCGAGTGCCCCCCGCTTCCACGGCGACGGGGCGTATGCGGGGGGCTGGCCGGGTGGCAAAGAGCTCGTGCGCGGCGGCCACTGTGGACCACATCGGGTGCCAGTCGGCGACCAGGCCCCGGGGGGCCGAAGCGGCTCTGGCTCGGGTGCCCTGGACGTCGGTCATCCTGTGGGGCCGCCCAGCCGCACTGCTTCTAGCGTTCGATCTCGGGGTCCTTGCGTGGCGGTGAGGGCGAACCCTTGCGCGCGGATGCCAGCGCTCGTAGATCCATCGGCTTACCGGCCGACGGGCCACCCCGGCTGGCACGCCGGACGGCTTCGGCCGCCTTGGCGGTGGCGATCCTCGGTTGGGCCCGTTGATCCAGGTCGGCCATCCTGGACTGCCAGTCCGGTCCGAGTTTGGCCTGCACCTCAGGGCTCTGCGGAGCCTTCATGCGCTCCTGAGTCTGCTGGAAGCCGGTCACCGTCTCAGGTGTCCAAGGGCGTTCCTCTCGCTCGTGGCGCAGGGTCTGGGCCAGCGACACTCCCTTCGACCGGCTGTCGGCGGTGTCGTAGCAGGGTGTGTTCTCCCCGCGTCGCCACATGCGCGCGCGCTGGACCAGGTTGGGTCTGGCTTCGATGATCTGCGCCAGTCCCTGGGTTCCCTGGTAGGAACGGTCAGCGGCGGCCTGAACGGTCAGACGGCCGGCCCCGCGGTCCCGGACCTGCTCGAAGTAGCGGGCGTTGATGCCCTGGTCGCTGAGGGTCTTGTCCACCGCCATGAGTTCGGCGGTGACGTTGTACCCCTTCTGTTTGTAGCTCTCCATCATCCGGGCGCTGTGCTCGGGGTCCTGTGCGGTCTCCTGGACGATGACGTTGAGGTTGCGCTCGCGAGCGTATTCGGAAGCCAGGCGCATCCACTCGCGTCCGTCGGCGCGGGTGGCGGCCGTCATGAGCTTGTCGTCGCGCTGCATCAGCGCGTCGTAGTCGTCGTGGTAGGGCTTGTACAGGTCACTGTCGAGGTCGACGTAGCCGCCCTGCTCAAGCAGGGGCCGTTCGACCTCCTTCTGCAGTCGGCTCTTGCCCGAGCCAGGTTGAGAGATCAGGAAGAGCGCGGTGGGGCGTTCCTGGGAGGCCTTGCCTTCGAGGAGGTCGGGCACGATCTCCTGCTGGAAGATGTGCTTGTTGCGTTCCGGGGAGAGCCGGTAATCCTCCGCGTCGAAGCCGTTCACTGCATTCTTTCCCGCACGGTTCGCGTCAGTTCGCTGTAGTACGCGCGGGTGCGGGCGACCTGATCGGCGTCTGCCGGGTCGAGGGCCTGACGGTGCTTGATGCAGGCGCGCCGGTCGGCACGGGCTTGCTGGATGAGTTCGTGATCAGGGTTCGTCTTGGCCTGCTCGCGGGTGATGAGGGCGTTGTAGGCCCCCATGGCGCCATGGATGGCCTCCAGAGCGGCCTCGTAGAACACGGCCTCCTGGCCACTCCAGGTGCGCATCGGGGGAGTGTGGTCACTGGTCATGTACTTCTCCTCTCCGTATTCGTTGGAAAGCCCGGTCCGATTATCTCCCGCATCCGCCAGTAGGTGTGGGGGCCGGTGCGGGTTCGGGCCCCGGGTCAGGCTTTGAGGAGGTCAGGCGAGGAGGTGTGGACGATTTCGTGGTCCCGTTCGGGCCCAGAGGCGTGAACACGTCGTGGCACACCACGTCAGGGCCGATGTTCGATCTCTCCCAGGACACCGCACGATCCCCCCCGATCCGCCGCCACGCCACGTAGGGGTGGAGAGTGATCAAGTCCAGCACCCTGGCCGCAGTCGGCCACGTGCGGCGGCCCCTTTTCCGGTGAAACTCGACGATCACCGCCCCGCCAACGACCGCCTCCAGCCCCGGAGCGGGGACGATCTCGCGTAGGGAGATCCCGTGACCACCATCCAGGTGCCAGGAGTGAGAGGGCGGTTCGACGGGGAAGGGGGTGCCTGGGCGGGCATCGGACCCGGTCGGGTGGCCCGGGCGCTACCCGGTGAACTCCGCCGCGTGCTCGGCGGCCCACTGGGCCAGGGTGCGCCCCGGGCGACTGGTGACGCGCTGGACGGTGTCCTGGACCTGCCCGCCGATCTCCGGGGGGTTGCTGGCCAGCTCCAGCGCGAAGGCCACGTACTCCTCGTCGTGCCCTTGGGTGCGCAGGCGCTGGGCGGTCTCCTCCAGGGAGAGCAGGACCACGGTGACCTCCCGGCCGATCGCCGTGGACAGTCGCGTGGCCTGCTCGGTCGGGGTCAGCGACTCCGGGCCGCTGATCAGGTACGCCCGCCCGCCGTGGCCGTCCTCGGTGAGCGCGCTGACCGCTACCGAGGCGATGTCGGCCTCGTGCACCATGGCGCTCGGCTGGTCGCGGGACACCCGCATCAGGCCCTCGGCGTGGATCTCCTCGGCGTGCGCGAGGAGGTTGGCCATGAACTCGACCGGGTTGAGGAAGGTCCAGGCGAGCGCGCTCGCACGCAGGGCCTCCTGGACGCCGCCCTCGTAGAAGTCGGACAGCACCGTCACCCGGCGCACGCCCGCGGCCTCGGCCAGTTCGACCAGTCGCGGTCCGGTCTCCAGCGGCGCGTAGTCGTCCCCGCCGAAGGTGATGAGGTGCAGGCCCTCGACGCCACTGAGGTGCGGCACGAGGGATTCGGGGTCGGTGAGGTCGCCCCGGACCGCCTCGGCTCCCTGGGGCAGTGCTCCTCGGGCGCGTTCGGGGTCGCGGGTGAGGGCCCGCACGGGGTGCCCGGCGGCGACGAGTTGCCGGACGATCTCGCGGCCGACGGTGCCGGTGGCCCCGGCGATGAGAAAGGTCAAGACACATCCTTCCGTAGTGCGTACAGTACATCGTACGGCGAGGATCAGACGGGCTTGGCCGGGCAGCCCTCAAGGTGGTCGTCCACCACGCCGGTGGCCTGGAGGTAGGAGTACACGATGGTGCTGCCCACGAAGTTGAAGCCGCGCTTCTTCAGGTCCCGGCTGAGCCGGTCGGACAGGTCGGTGGTCACCGGTACCTCCTCCGGGGCGGTCCAGTGGTTGACCACCGGTTCGCCCTCGGCCCACCCCCACAGATAGGTGTCGAAGGTGCCGAACTCGCCGCGCACCCGCTGGAAGGCCTGGGCGTTGCGCACCGCGGAGCCGACCTTGAGGCGGTTGCGGACGATGCCCGGGTCGGAGAGGAGCCGATCCGTTTCGGCCTGTCCGTAGGCGGCGATCCGCTCGAAGTCGAAGCCGTCCATGGCGCGCCGGTAGTTCTCCCGCTTGTTCAGCACCGTCGACCAGGAGAGACCGGCCTGGGCTCCCTCCAGGACGAGCATCTCGAACAGGTACCCGTCGGCGTGCGAGGGGCGCCCCCACTCGTGGTCGTGGTACTCGGTCATGAGCTCGGACGTGTTCCGGGCCCAGGCGCAGCGGTGGGTGTCGGTCACGGGTGCTCCTCGGTGCGGTGGTCGGGTGGCCTCCATCGTCCCGGAGACCGGTGACGGTTGGTGGGAGTCGGGTGCCTGGTGGGAAACACGTTGATCGAGTGGATCGGTGGGGAAAGGATGGGAGGGATGACAGGCACAGACACGCCTCGGGACACGCCGAGCGCACCACGAGCCCGTCCCGGCGCACCCAGGGTGCGGCTGGTGGCGATGTCCGAACCCGTGCTCGCCGCCCTGGCGGAGGGGGACACGGACACAGCCAGTGCCCTCATGGGCGTCGAACTCGGTGAGCACTTCGCCACCGAGGAGATGCGCTGGTTGTGCCGTTACCGTCTCGGGCAGATCCAGGCGGTGCCCGGCCGGGCCAGCTGGCTGACCAGTGTGGTCGTGGACGCCGACCACTGCTGGGCGGTGGGGCACGCCGGTTTCCACGGGCCGCCGGACGAACGCCGGATGGTGGAGATCGGGTACTCCGTGGTGCCGGAGATGCGGCGCCGGGGCTACGCGCGGGCCTGCGTGGTCGAGCTGCTCCGCCGGGCCGACGCAGAGCCGGAGGTCGCCGTGGTGCGGGCGTCGATCCGGCCGGACAACTCCGCCTCGCTGGCGACCATCGCGGGGTTCGGCTTCGAGCACGTGGGCGAGCAGTGGGACGATATCGACGGTCTGGAGTTCATCCACGAGCGCCCGTCGCCGCGCCCGGAGGCGGGGGCCTGAGGGTCGGCCCCCCGCAGCCCGTCCCGAGACCCCGCAGCCGCCCGAGGGACACGGATCAGGTGCACCCCGGACCGCCGACCTCGTCCGGTCCGGCACGGCACCGGTTCAGTCGGTGCCGTGCCAGGAACTCCACAGCGCCGCGTACGCCCCGCCCGCCGCGATGAGTTCGTCGTGCGTACCCAGCTCGGTGACGCGCCCGTCCGCGACCACGGCCACCCGGTCGGCGTCGTGCGCGGTGTGCAGGCGGTGCGCGATCGCGATCACCGTCCGGCCCTCCAGCACCGCGGCCAGGGACCGCTCCGTGTGCCGCGCCGTCCTCGGGTCCAGCAGCGAGGTGGCCTCGTCCAGCACCACCGTGTGCGGGTCCAGCAGCACCACGCGGGCCAGCGCCACCTGCTGCGCCCGGGCCGGGGACAGGGCCTCGCCGCCCGAACCCACCCGGGTGTCCAGTCCGTCCGCGAGCCCCCGCGCCCAGTCGGCGTCCACCGCGTCCAGCGCGCGCGAAAGAGCCGTGTCGTCGACGTCGACGCCCTCGGGAGCCGCGATGGCCAGGTTCTCCCGCAGGGTGCCGGTGAAAACGTGGTGCTCCTGGTTGACCAGGACGATCCGCTCGCGCAGCACCTCTGGGGCCAGCTCGGCGACGGGAACCCCGCCCAACAGCACGCGCCCCGCTCCCGGCGCGTCCGCCCCGGACAGCAGACGGCCGATCGTGGTCTTGCCCGCGCCGGAGGGGCCCACCACGGCGAGCCGTTCCCCGGGGCGCACACTGAGGTCGATCCCGCGCAGCACGTCGTGGCCGGGCACGTAGGAGTAGCGGACCCCGGACAGCTCGATCCGGTCGTCCGCCGGGACCCGGCCGGAGCCTGCGGACTCCTCCGGCAGCCGCTGCACGCCCCGCAGGCGCGCGAACGACGCACCGGCGCGCTGGAGCTCCTCCAACCTCTGGGTGACGCCGATCGTCGGGTCCACCATCTGCTGCACGTACAGCAGGCAGGTCACCAGGACACCGAGGCTGATCCCGCCGTTCAGGTACATCGCCCCGCCGACCATCAGGGTGACGGAGACGGGCAGCACGAAGACCGCCTCGGCGACAGGGAACAACACCGACCGCAGCCGCAGGCTGCCCCGGCGGGCCCGGTACAGGACACCGACGTCCCGGTCGGTCACCCCTCGACGGTCCTCCTGGACGCGCAGGGCCTCCACGGTGCGGCCGCCCTCGGCGGTGGCGGTGGCGCCCTCCAACGCGGTGGACAGGGCCGCGCCCTCCGCCAGGTAGGTCTCGCGCGAACGCCTCAGGTACCAGCGCGCGGCGGGCCACACCAGGGGGAATCCCAGCAGGGCGCACAGGCCCAGCAGCGGGTGCAGCCAGGTGATCGCGACCACCAGGACCAGGACCTGGAGCACGCCCATGCTGATCTCCGGCAGCGCCCCGCGAAGGCTGGTGCCCACGTTGCCCACGTCGGCGGAGACACGGGTGGTGAGGTCGCCGGTGCCCGAACGCTCCACCACCCGGGGCGGCAGGGACAGCACCCGGCCCACGAAGTCCTCCCGCAGCCGCCGCAGGACGTGCTCCCCGAACCGGTAGACGGCGCGGCGCGCGTACCGGGTGAGCAGGAGCTGCACGAAGGCGGCCGCGAGCACACCGGCGGCCAACCGGTCCACCGTCCCCAGGGTGGCCGTGCCCGCCTCCACCAGGTTGACGATCCGGCCCAGGAGATAGGGGCCGACCAGCCCGGCACCGGTGGCCAGGCAGGTCAGCAGGATCACCCGGACCACGCGTGCGCGTTCGGAGCGCAGCAGCCGGACGGTGTCGCGGCGGACCTCCGCGCGGTCGGCGACGGGCAGGCTCATTCCGGGTCCCCTTCGTTCTCGGAGGCGCCACGGAACACCAGCGCCCGGTAGTCGGGCCGGTCGGCGAGCAGCTCGCCGTGGGTGCCGACCGCGGCGACCCGCCCGTCCACGAGCTGCACCACCCGGTCCGCCCGGTCCAGCAGGAGCGGCGAGGTCCCGGCGACCACGGTGGTGCGCCCGGTGCGGGCCTCGTGCAGCCGCTCGGCGATGGTGGACTCGGTGTGCGCGTCCACGGCCGAGGTGGGTTCGACCAGCACCAGCACCTCGGGGTCGGCCAGGAGCGCCCGGGCCAACCGGACCCGCTGGCGCTGACCGCCGGAGAGGTTGCGGCCCTGCGGTTCGACGGCGGAGTCCAGCCCGTCCGGCATCGAGGTGAGCACGTCGTCGGCGCCCGCCACGTGCAGGGCGGCCCTGATCCCGGTGTCGGGGTGTCCGCCGTGCGGGTCCATGACCTCGCGCAGCGACCCGGCGAACAGGTACGACTCGTTGTCGGAGACCAGCACGCGTCGGCGCACCTCCCCGATCCCCACGTCGCGCAGCGGCACCCCGCCCCACAGGGTCTCGGAGGCCGTGTAGCGCCCGAGCCGGTCCACCACGGCGGCGGCCCCGGAGTCGGCGGAGACGAGAGCGGTGGTCAGGCCAGGCGGGACACGCACCCCGGAGTCGGGTTCGACCAGTTCGGCCCCCTCCTCCGGGCCGGGGAGGTCCCGGCCGCTGCCGGTGGGCGGGGGGTCGAGGGTGAGCAGGTCGAGCGTCCGGCGCACGGAGACGAGGCCCTCGATCATGGCACTGGCCCCCTCGATGATGAAGAACACCGGGAGGATGAGGACGGCCACATAGGCGTAGACGGCGACGGTCTCACCCACGGTGATCTGCCCGTTCACCGCCAGACGCGCGGCCACCCAGGTGACCGCCCCGAGGAAGACCACGGGCAGGCAGGCGCTCACCGCCTGGAACCAGCTGGTGGTCTCGCTGACCCGGTAGCCCTGGTGGAGCAGGTCCCTGGACCGGTCCTCGTAGCGGCGGGCGAAGTGCGCCCTGCCTCCGACGCCGCACAGGACCCGCAGACCGGAGACGATGTCGGCGGCGAGCGCGGTGGTGCGCCCCTGGTGTTCGCGGTAGACGCTCTGGTGGCCGTGCAGCCGCCCCATCAGCGGGCCGATGACGGCGGCCAGCACCGGGACACCGAGCACGACGATCGCGGCGAGGGGCGGCGAGATGGTGAACAGCAGGACGGAGACGCCCGCGTAGGCGACGACCGCGCCCACCCCGGGGCCGGTCATGGTGAGGATCTGGGCGATGCGCAGGACGTCCGAGGCCTGCACCGTGGACAGCTCGCCCGAGGAGACGCGGCGGGACAGAGAGGCGCCCAGCACCGTGGAGTGCCGGGTGATCACGCGCATGGTCCGGTGCGCGGCGTCCGCCCGGACCAGGGACATCGTCCGGTGCCGCAGGATCGACACGGTCGCGGTCGCCACCGCCACCACGGCGGTGATCCCGGCCCACTGGACCAGGGCGCGGGGATCCTCGGCACGCAGACCGTCGTCGATGGCGCGGGCGAGCAGGTAGGGCGGGAACACCAGCCCGACCATCCACAGGGTGCCGTAGAAGGAGCCGCGCAGCACCCGCCACGGCTGGGAGGTGATCAGCCACCACACGTAGCGCAGGGGGCCGCGCAGGTCGGGTGTTCCGGTGGGGGGAAGGGCCGAGCGGGGGAGCGG
>NZ_LAVM01000120.1:0-12017 GCF_001083815.1 Nocardiopsis sp. SBT366
GCCGAAGCCGGGGAGGGGCACGGAGCCCGGAATGGGGGCGGAGTCGGAGGCGGGGTGTTCGGTCATGCCCTCCAGAATGCCCTGCTCGACCCGGCCTCGCACACGGGCGCGCGGTCTGCCTCGGGCTGCCCGCGCGGCTGCATGGCCAAGTCCGCTGCTGCCGCATCACGCACGCGTGGCCGGGCACGTGGGCGTCACCCGGGTGAGTAAGGCCAGCAGCGCTTGGAGCGGCCGGTTCCGGCTGCCTGAGCGGAGCGCGGAACCGACTGGTCGGTATGGATCGGGTCCCGGAATGCGCCGCTCAGCGGAAGGTCATCAGCTCCGGGCCACCGTGTTCCAGGTGGGCGTGGTCGTTGAAGGAGAGCAGCCGCGTCCCGCCTCGCCCGTGCACCAGCTTGGTCACCGATCCGTTGACCACCACCCGGTTCATCGCCACGAACACCGGATCCGGGGCGTTCAACAGGGACGCACAGGCCGCGGCGACCACGCCCGCCGAGGTGAACACCAGGGCCGTCCGTCCCCGCTCCAGGGAGGCCGCGAGCTCGTCCAGCGCCGCTCGCACGCCGTTGCGGAACGCGGTCCACGAACCCTCTCCCGTCGCACCCGACGACGTCCACGCGTGCAGGGAGGCGTCCAACCGCTCCTGGAGCGTGCCCGCTCCGGTCGGGTGGAGGGCCAGCAGCCGCAGGTGGTCGTACTCGTTCCACCGCGGGTCCGTCACGGGCTCGACGTCGAGGGCGGTGACGGCGGTCCCGCGCTGGCGGCGCAGGGTCCCGCTCACCACGGGGCCGAGGTCCAGGTCGCGCCGGGCCAGCTCGGCCCCCACCAGGCGGGCCTGTTCGTGACCGATGGGGCTCAGTTCGTCGTAGTCCGCCGCCTCGGGGGAGGCCTTACCGTGGCGGATCAGGTAGATCGTCGGCATGGCGACACAGTACGGGCGCCTCTGACGGGCGGGGCGGGCCGGGTCCACCTCGGCGCGAAACACCGGGCACGGTAACCACACTTCTCCCCTTCCTGCCGGTATCAATGGAACCGGCGGCCCCCCACCCCCGAAGGCGTGTCCCTTCGTCGGTGAGGAGAACATGGGAGAGCAGCCCCCTGAGGGCCACACCCCGCGGAGCCGGATCCGGGCCGTGACGGCGGAGGTCCGCGCACGCCTGTCCGCCAACTCCGCCCTGATCGTGCTTGCGGTCATCGCCGCCACCCTGGCCTGGACCATCGCGGGTGGCCTCGTCCAGGACCACCGGCCCTTCTTCGCGCCCATCGCCGCGGTGATCGCGCTGAACGCGGCCGGGGGAGAACGCGGGGCCCAGGCCCTGCGCCTGCTCATGGGCGTGTTCATCGGCATCCTCGCGGGCGAGCTCAGCCTGCTGATCACCGACCTCAACGAGGTGGCCATGGTGCTGGCCACCGCGTGCGCCATGACGGTCGCGGCCGCGATCAACGCCGAACGGATCATCATCGGCCAGGCCGCCGCCAGCGCCATCCTCACCACGATCTTCGTCGGCGGCGCCAGCCCCGGTATCGACCGGCTCGTGGACGCCCTGATCGGCGCGGGTGTGGCGCTCGCCTTCAGCCAGCTGTTCTTCCCGGCCCGGCTCGTGGCCATGCTCCGCCGGATCGAGGAGGACGCGCTCAACGAGATGGCCAGCATGCTCGCCCTGGTCGGCCGCTCCCTTGAGCACGGTGAGACCTCCAGCGAGCAGGTGGTCAACCGGCTCGGGGACCTGAGCCGACCCATGGCCGAACTCAGCCGCGCCCGCGAGAGCAGCAGGTCCACGATCCGGCTCTCCACCATCCGCTGGGGCGACCCGAAACCCGTGCTTGAGGAGGACGAGGTCATCGAGCGGCTGATCCTGCTCGGCGAGAGCTGCCTGTTCCTGTCCCGGACCACCACCGCCATGGGAGTGGAGGAACAGCGGGAGCTGGCGCCGATCGTGACCAACATGGCCCAGGTGCTCACCATCCTGGCCGACGACCTCAGCAGCCGCGAGGCCAGGGAACAGGCTGTGGAGCAGGCCCTGACGGCCGCACGCGCCTACGGAGCCGGTTTGCCCGAGGACGACCCGGTCACCCACGCCACCCACCTCGCCGTGGAGATGGTCGCCACCGACATCATGGTGTTCGCCGGGATCAGGTTCGAGGAGGTCGAGGACGTCCTCCTGGGGGAACTGGAGGATCCCACCGTCCCGCACCCGCCAGGCGAACCGTGGCTGCCGTGGCTGCGCTGGCGACCCCGTTGGCGGCCCGTGACCGGGCGTCTTCCCTGGCGCCGCCCCGGGGATCGGTGATCTGACGCCCGAACAGCGGGGAGACGGCGCACGGCTCCCCGGTGCCGGGGAGCCGTGCCCGGAACCGGCGCGGAGGGCCCCCGGGTACGGATACCCAGGGACCCTCCGACAACCGGGGCGGGACGGTCGCCCGGCTCAGCTGGCCCGCGATGACGGCTCGAAGCGCACCACCACCGACTTCGACGTGGGCGTGTTGCTCACGTCCGCGGTGGAGTCCAGCGGCACCAGCACGTTGGTCTCCGGGTAGTACGCGGCCGCGCTGCCCCGAGCGGTCGGGTAGTGCACCACCCGGAAGTGCGGGGCCCGGCGCTCACGGCCGTCCGACCACTCACCGACCAGGTCCGTGTACGCCCCGTCCGCCAGCCCCAGCTCGGCGGCGTCCTCGGCGTTGACCAGCACGACCCTTCGGCCGTCCTTGATGCCGCGGTAGCGGTCGTCCAGGCCGTAGATCGTGGTGTTGTACTGGTCGTGCGAGCGCAGCGTCTGCAACAGCAGCCGCCCCTCGGGGACCTCGGGCGCGTAGGTGCCGTTGGCCGTGAAGTTGGCCAGACCCGTCGCGGTCGGGAACTTCCGGTCGTCACGGGGAGCGTGCGGCAGGGCGAACCCGTCGCGCCGCCGCGCCTTGGCGTTGAAGTCCTCGAACCCCGGAACGACCCGGGCCACGTGGTCACGCACCCGGTCGTAGTCGGTCATCGCCTCCCAGTCCACCGGAGCGTTCCCGAACATCCTCCGGCCCAGCTCGAGGACGATGTCCACCTCCGAGCGCATCCCCTCCGACAGCGGCGCGAGCACCCCGTGGGAGGCGTGCACCAGGCCCATCGAGTCCTCCACCGTCACCCACCGCTGCTCGCCGTCGCGCTGGTCGCGGTCGCTGCGGGCCAGGGCGGGCAGGATGAGGGCGCGGGTGCCGGTCACCACGTGCGAACGGTTCAACTTGGTGGACACGTGGACCGTCAGCCCCACCTGGCGCATGGCGTCCTCGGTCACCTCGGTGTCCGGGGAGGCGGCCACGAAGTTGCCGCCCATGGCGAAGAACAGGCCCACCTCACCGCGCGCCATCGCCCGGATGGCGTTCACCGTGTCGTGCCCGTGCTCGCGCGGCGGTTCGATCCCGAACTCCGCGCCCAGCGCGTCCAGGAAGGAGTCCGCGGGCCGCTCGAAGATGCCCATCGTGCGGTCGCCCTGCACGTTGGAGTGGCCGCGCACCGGGCACACGCCCGCGCCCGGACGCCCCACGTTGCCGCGCAGCAGCAGGAAGTTGACCACCTCGCGGATGGTCGGCACGGAGTGCTTGTGCTGGGTCAGACCCATCGCCCAGCACACCACGATCCGCTCCGAGGCGACCACCATCGCGGTGAGCTCCTCGACCAGCGAGCGGGACAGCCCGGTGTCGCGTTCGGTCCGGGCCCAGAACTCGTCCTCCGGCTCGGCCAGCAGCGCCTCGGCGAACTCCTCGAACCCGTGCGTGAACGAGTTCACGAACCCGTGGTCCAGGACCTTCTCCCCGCGCTGGTCGGCCTCCAGCAGCAGCCGGTTCACCGCAGAGAACAGCGCAAGGTCTCCGCCCACCCTGATCTGTGCGAACAGGTCGGTCAGCTCGGTCCCGCGCCCCACCAGGCCCCGGGCGTACTGCGGGTTGCGGAACGCCTTCATACCCGCCTCGGGCAGCGGGTTCACCGTGACGATCCGCGTGCCGCGCCGCTTGGCCTTCTCCAGCGCGGACAGCATCCGGGGGTGGTTGGTGCCCGGGTTCTGACCGGCCACGATGATGAGGTCGGCCTCGTACATGTCCTCCAGGGACACGCTGCCCTTGCCCACTCCCAGCGTTTCGGTGAGCGCGGAGCCGGACGACTCGTGGCACATGTTCGAGCAGTCGGGCATGTTGTTGGTGCCGAGCTGGCGCGCGAACAGCTGGTACGCGAAGGCCGCCTCGTTGCTGGTGCGGCCCGAGGTGTAGAACACCGCGCCGTCGGGCGTGTCCAGCCCGCGCAGCTCATCGGCGATCATGTCCAGGGCGCGGTCCCAGGAGACGGGTTCGTAGTGGGTGGCGCCCTCGGCCAGGTACATCGGCTCCGTCAGACGGCCCTGCTGTCCCAGCCAGTACCCGGAGCGCTCGAACAGGTCCGTGACCGGGTGCCGGGCGAAGAAGTCCGGGCCCACGGTACGGCGGGTGGCCTCCTCGGCGACCGCCTTCGCTCCGTTCTCGCAGAACTCCGCGCGGTGCCGCTTGCCCGGCTCCGGCCAGGCACAGCCGGGGCAGTCGAAGCCCTTCTTCTGGTTGACGGCGAGCATCGCGGGCAGCCCGCGCAGCACGCCCGCCTGGTCGTTCACATGGCGCACGCTGTTGAGTACCGCCGGGATGCCCGCCGCGCTCTCCTTGGGAGGCCCGACCTCCGGCGCGTCCTGGGCGGGGTCGGGCATGTCCGAGTCGTGGTGTGTCACAGTTCGAATTCTCTCACCGAGTCGCCCTCTGTCCAGAGGTCCCGAATAGTTATGGCCCTGAATGGGCCGAACGATATCAAGGACTTGGGTGTTGTTGTTCCCGGGGGTCTGGCGCATGTATTCTTGCGCGATGTTGCTGAGCCAGCTGAAGTACCTGACAGCGCTGGCCAAGGAACGGCATTTCGCCCGTGCGGCCCAGGCGTGCCACGTGTCCCAGCCCGCGCTGTCCGCAGCCATCCGCAAGCTCGAGGCCGAGTTCCGCGTCCCCATCGTCAGGCGGAGCAACCGGTTCATCGGGTTCACCCACGAGGGGGAGCGGATCGTCGCCTGGGCGCAGCGTGTCCTGGCCGAACACGACATCCTGGTGGAGAACGTCAGGAGCCTGAGGGAGGGACTGAGCGGTCGTCTGCGGATCGGGGCCATACCCACCACCCTGAGCTCCATCTCCCTCATCACCAGCGCCTTCTGTGAGCTCCACCCGCTGGTGACGCTGTCGGTGGTCTCCATGACCTCCAAGGAGATCGAGCGGGGCCTGGCCGACTACCAGATCGACGTCGGGCTGACCTACATCGACAACGAGCCCCTGGAGAACGTGCGCCAGCAGCCCGTCTACCGGGAGCGTTACGCCCTGCTCACCGACGAGCAGGGCCTGCTGAACGGCCGCGAGACCATCACCTGGGCCGAGGCCGCCGAGGTGCCGCTGTGCCTGTTGTCCCCGGACATGCAGAACCGTCGCATCATCGACCAGGCGTTCCGTCGGGCGGGCGTCGAGGCGGTGCCCAGGGTCGAGACCAACTCGGTGAGCGCGCTGTGTTCGTACGTCAACGAGACCCGCTGGTCAGCGGTCATGCCGCACGCCTGGCTGTCCCTCCACGCGGTTCCGGAGGGCATGCGCGCCATCCCCCTCGTGGAACCCGAGGTCAGCAAGCAGATCGGCCTGGTCGTCGCCGACCGGGACCCCGAACCCGTGCTGGCCCGCGCCCTCCTGGACACGGTCGCCGTCGCCGACCTCCAGACGCGGCTGGACCACCACCACCCGGCCGGGCTTGCTCCCGGAGTCACACTCTGAGCCCCGCCAGGGCCCGCTTCCGGGCCCTCGATAACCAGAACCTATCGTTCGACAATGAACGTGTATTTGATTCTCGTCACACAAGGTGTGACGATGGCGCATGCTTGTGCCGCTTCCCCGGAATACTCGGGAAAGCGGAAGCGCATTCCGGTCGGAAATCAATCATGAGGATGAGTAGTGCTGTCGTTTCTCGATCGTGACAAGAGTGTCGCGCCGCCCGGATACAGCCGCTGGTTCATCCCACCCGCCGCGCTCGCCGTACACCTGTCCATCGGCCAGGTGTACGCCTTCAGCGTGTTCAAGACCCCGTTGGTCGAACGCTTCGACACCACGCTGACAGCGATCGGCGTGGTCTTCAGCATCTCCATCGTGATGCTGGGCCTCTCGGCGGCCTTCGGCGGCAAGTGGGTGGAGCGCAACGGTCCACGCAAGGCGATGTTCGTCTCCGGACTGTGCTGGGGCACCGGCTTCCTGATTGGCGCCCTGGGAGTGGCCACCGGCCAGTTGTGGCTGCTCTACCTCGGTTACGGCGTGGTGGGCGGGATCGGCCTCGGTATCGGGTACATCTCCCCGGTGTCCACCCTGATCAAGTGGTTCCCGGACCGGCCGGGCATGGCCACCGGCCTGGCCATCATGGGCTTCGGCGGCGGCGCGCTGATCGCCTCGCCGCTGTCCGCCGCGCTCCTGGACCGCTTCGGCGACACCCCCGCAGACGCCATCGTCCCCGCGTTCCTCATCCTCGGCGCCGTCTACTTCATCGCCATGATGCTCGGCGCGATGACGGTCAAGGTCCCGGCGCCCGGGTGGCGTCCGGACGGATGGCAGCCGCCCACGGAGTCCCCTGGCACACCCGCCGTGGACCCCGCCACCGAGGGCGTCAGCGTCGAACGGGCCTTCCGCACCCGCCAGTTCTGGCTGCTGTGGATCGTGCTGTTCTGCAACGTCACCGCGGGGATCGGCATCCTCGAACAGGCCGCGCCGATGGTCCAGGACTTCTTCACCGGAGTCGGACCCGCCGAGGCCGCCGGCTATGTCGGCTTCCTGTCCCTGTGCAACATGCTCGGGCGCTTCGTGTGGTCGTCCACGTCGGACCTGCTCGGCCGCAAGCGCACCTACATCGGCTACCTCGGACTCGGCAGCCTGCTCTACGTGCTGATCGCCATGGCGGGGACCAGCTCGGTGGTGCTCTTCGTGGCGGTCACCGGAGTCATCCTGTCCTTCTACGGCGGCGGTTTCGCGACCATCCCCGCCTACCTCAAGGACCTGTTCGGTTCCTTCAACGTCGGCGCCATCCACGGCCGCCTGCTCACGGCCTGGTCGTGCGCGGGGATCGCCGGACCGCTGATCGTCAACGTGATCGCCGACCAGCAGCTGGCGGCGGGCCGCTCCGGTGCCGAGCTTTACACCTTCTCGCTGTACCTGATGGTGGGCGTGATGGTGGTCGGGTTCGTGGCCAACGCGCTGGTGCGCCCCCTGCCCAAGGCCGCTCCCGAGGCGACGCAGCAGGACACCGACCCCTCCCGGGAGCGCGTGTGAGCGCCGACGGCCACGGAGCCGTGGACCACAGTGCAGACCCAGGGGCCCCGTCGGGGTCGGTGAAGGAGGATCCGATGGAACAGAGCACACGTGACCGGGCGTCGAAGGCCGCCGCGCTCTTCCTGTGGGCGGTCGTGATCATCGCGCTGGGTTACGGCGTGGTGAGAACCGCGATCCAGGCGGCGGCCCTGTTCACCGGGTAGTGACACGACCCGCCGGTCTCAGTCGACGGTTCCCGCGAACGTGACCGGCGGGTACAGGGGGACGAAGTCCTGGTCGTGGAACTCGACCGTGTACTGGACCTGGTGGTCGTCCTCGTCGGCCCAGCAGTCCTCGTCCCAGGCGCCGGACTGGCCCGGGGCCAGACTCTCCGGCGGGTTCACGCTGTCGCCCAGCACCGGGGAACCGGACTCGCGGAGCGGGTCGCCAACCGAGCACGACCTGGTCACCAGACCGGACAACACGGTCTGGGACCCCTCGTTGGCGACCTCCACCGTCCACGACAGGTAGGGCAGGTCGCCCTCCTCGCCGGTGGCCGGATCGACCCCGCCCTCCTCGACTCCGCGCTCGAACCCGCTCAACCCGACGGAGAACCCGTCACCGAAGTCGTGGATCTGGTCCAAGTCGACGACGACCGCCTCGAACTCGTCCTCGGGCCGGTCCTCAACGTCGTCGGGGTGGGTGCTCCGTGCGGAGGGCGGGGTCGGGTCCGGTTCCGCCGACGACGCCCCCTGGACCCACCACCCGGCGCCGAATCCGACGATCAGGGCGACCACGGTACTGATCGCGGTCACGATCCAGCCGGTTCTGGTCATGCGGGGGTGTCCTTCCCAGGGCGGGCCCGAGGGCCCGGGGCTCAGGGCGACCGTACCGTACACGGACGCGCGAGGGAGGTCCTGTGGTGAGGGTGCGCGAGGCAGGAGCGGGGGAGAGGTGACGCTCCCTGACGTAGGGGCTCGATACCTGGGGCGGACGCGTGCGCGGTCCCGCGTACCCAGCATGGGGGCATGAACCCAACAGACAGCCCCACACCGTCCCGCCGAAAGCGTCCGGGGCTCCCGTTCCTCACCCTCGTCCTCCTGGCCCTGCTCGCCGCGCCCCGGGTGGTGCTGCACGACCTCGGGATCATCCAGGAGGGCACCCTCGTCAACGCGGTGTTCGTGTTCGTCCCGCCGCTTGTGTGGATCGCCGTGGTGCTGTGGCGCCGGGTCCCGAACCCGTTCCTGACACTCCTGGTGGTGGGAGTCCTGTACGGGCTGTTCCTGATGGTCGGCCACCAGATCCTGTGGACCACGGCCTGGGACGGCGATCCGCCGACCCTCGGCGGCAACCTCAGCGAGCTCCCGCCCGCCGCCCACGCGATGGTCACTCGCGGTTTCGCGGCGCTGAGCAGCGTGGTCACGGGGACCCTGGTGGGCGCGGTGTGCGGTCTCCTCGCCTGGGGCGCCAGCAGGGTGATCCATCGGCGGCGACGCGCGCCCTCCGCCTGACGCGCGGCGCTCCGACCTGAGGCCGGACCGGCCCCGCGGCCCGGCCCACGGAACGGTGTGTCAGTTGACCTCGACGGAGGTGCCGCCGGTGATGCGGAGCAGCTCGGCGTGGTCGGTGGGGAAGATGGTGTTGGGGGTGCCGCCCGCCGCCCACAACCGGGGGTAGTCCGCCAGGGCGGGGTCCACCACGGTCTCCACGGGGGAGGGGTGGCCGATCGGCGCCACCCCACCGATGGCCTGGCCGGTGGCCTCCCGGACCTGCTCCGGGGTGGCGCGTTTGATCTTCGCCCGGCCCAGGCGTTCGGCCAGCAGGGCGACGTCCACCTTGTGCCGACCGCTGGTCATCACCAGGAGGGGCGCGCCGTCGGCCATGAACACCAGGCTGTTGGCGATCGCACCGACCTCGCACCCCAGGGCCTCGGCCGCCTCGGCGGCGGTCCGGGTGGAGGCGGGCAGCGCGCGCACCCGGCCGCTCGCTCCCAGCGCGTCGAGCGCCCGCGTCACCTCGCGGCTGCGTTCGGGTAGGTCCTGGACCTGGTCCATGTCGATCCCTTCGTCGATTCCGGCCGCAGGCTATCGGAGAGGGTACGGACCGCGCTCGCGTACCGCCGTCCTCGCCCCGGGCGCGCGCGGTGTACGTCGAGAACGCAGAAAGGTCATTCCCACCCCTGCCCTCGGCCCGAGCGCCGCGCCCCGTTCAGGGCGTGATCAGGTGGCCGTCGAACCCGGCCGCGACCAGGTACGTGTACGCCTCACGCACCCGGTCGGGGACCTCCTGCGGGACGCAGAACCCCCGGGCGGGGTACTCCATCACCCGTTGCAGGTCGCCCACCATCGTGTCCATCACGAGCCGGTCGTCCCCCACGGTGCCCAGGTAGTCGTCGAACCCGCTCCGGGCCGAGGCGCACACCGTGTCCACCTCGGGCCAGAGCACACGCGCGGTGGCGTGCGCGCGCCGCTCCATGTAGGGCTTGCACACGAGCATGACCGAGCCGACGTTGATCCCCGCGTCCGCGAGCAGCGCCCGTGAGTACCGGAGGTTCTCCCCGGTGTTGGTGGCCCCGTCCTCCAAAAGGACCGCAGAGTCCGGAACGCCCAGCTCCAGGACGTGCTCGCGGTAGTGCACCGCCTCGCCCCTGGGGAACCGCGCAAGGGTGGAGGGGCTGTTCGCGCCGGTGATCACCATGCGGGGGAAGAACCCCCGCCGGAACAGGTCGGCGGCGCACGTGGCCACGCCGAGGTCGTGGCTGCCCAGGATCACCGCCACGTCGCAAGCGCGCGGCTCCTGGCCCATGTGCTGGTAGTCCCAGACGATCCGGGCCCGCTGACGGACCTCCTCCGTCAGCTCCACTCGCGCGTTCGCTTCCACACCGATCCCTCCGCCGCCGTTCCGTGTCCCTCGCACCCTAGAACGGCGGCGGGGAGGTCAGCAGACGCTGTCGCCGGGCTTGGGCACACCCAGGCCGAAGAGCGTGCGGGCGCGCAGACCGGCCCAGGTCCCGGCCAGGGCGAAGGCCGCCCACAGCCAGCCGTGCAGGCTGCCCGAACCGATCCCGGCCAGGTAGGCGCCGATGTTGCACCCGCCCGCGAGCCGGGCGCCGATACCCATCAGGATGCCGCCGACCAGGCCCGCGGCCACCAGGTTCCAGCTCAGACCGGTGTGCCACTTCCAGGTGCCCGCCGCTCCCGCCGCCACGGCCGCGCCCAGGATGATGCCGATGTTGGTCAGGCTGTTCTTGTCCTGGAGGATCGGTCCCGCCAGCTGCTCGGCCTGGCCGGGCTGTGACCAGAACGCCCAGGTCTCGGGCTGGAGCCCGACCAGCTGGAGGGCCTTGGCACCCCACAGGTTGAAGGCCGAGGTGATCCCCCACGCGCCACCGGAGACGACCAGCACGGCGGCGCCCAGGGCGGCCAGCACCAGGGCACCGGCCACCAGCGGCCAGCTGCCGCGCACGATCCGCGCCACGCCCTCAGCGGAGGGCGGGGCGCCCACGGGCGGCGGGACGCGCCGGTTCTGCACGAAGCGCGTGACGACCACCATGGCGACCAGGGCGGCGATGGTGATGAGCCAGGAGCCGCCCCAGCCGACGTGGTCGGAGAGCAGCACCGGTGGGATCGCGGGCAGGTCGGACACCAACGGCCACGCGAGGCTGTAGATCTGCGATCCGACGATGAAGCCGAAGAGCGTGATCAGGATCGCGGACTGGCCGGAGCCGACCGCGAAGAGCGTGCCCGAGGCGCAGGCGCCGCCGAGCTGCATACCGATTCCGAAGAGGAACGCCCCCGCGAACAGGGCGATGCCGATCGGTCCGGCCGAGGGAGAGGGGTCGTTGCCGAACAGGCCGGTCCCGGTACCGATCACCAGTGCGAACAGGGTGGCGGTGGTGCCGAGCAGGACCGCGTGGGCGCGCAGGCCGGTGCCGTTGCCCACCGCGAGGAACTGGCGCCAGGCGGAGGTGAAGCCGAACCGGGAGTGGAACAGCGTGAAGCCGAGGCCGGTGCCCAGGAGTAGCAGCACGGAGGGCAGGGCGCCGTGCTCCGACCACACGAAGGCGGCCAGGCCCAGGGCGCCGATCAGGGCGACCCCCAGCGGCCACCAGCGGACGGGTTCGGCCAGGGGGGCCCGCGGTGGCGGCACCGAGAGGGTGGGGTTCCACTTCAGGGCCAGGGCGGGAGAGACATCCGAACCGGAGTTCCCGGTCGGTTTGGTGGGTGTTGCGGTCACAGGGATGTGTCCAAACGTGACGGGGTGGGGCGACACGGGGTCGCGGGAACGCCAGGGGCACACCGGTGCCGCGTCGGAGCGCGGGAGACGGGTCGGGTCAGCGCACGCGGAGACGGCACCGGCGGCGACAGAGGCCGTCATCGGTGCTCGTGAGCGACATGGAGATCAGAGCCATGCGAAGGAAACGGGTGGGACCGGACATGGGGGAGATTCTAGGGCATGTATCGGACCGGCCCTGGTGGCGGGGCCCGGCGAGCATGGGCCCCGGGGTGCGCGGGAGCCCGGACCCGGGTGACATCCCGTCCTTGGACTCCGGTCCCGGTCGCTTCCGGCGCGACTGCGGGGGACGCAGCGGGAGCGCTTCGCGGACCGCTGTCTCGGGGGAGGGGCAGGAACCACGCGATCACCTTGACCGGGGCGGTGGAGGGGCGGACGGGGCCTCGCCCGTGGAACCGGGCGGACGC
>NZ_LAVM01000121.1:0-11791 GCF_001083815.1 Nocardiopsis sp. SBT366
ACCCTCTCCCCCACCCTGGTGACCCGCGAGGACGGTGAGGCGGTGCTGGCCATCGGCACCCCCGGCGGTGACCAGCAGGACCAGTGGACGACCACCGCGCTGCTGCGGGTGCTCAACGGCGTGGACGACCTCCAGGAGGCCCTGGACACCCCCATGTTCCACACCAACGCGTTCCCCAGCTCCTTCCACCCCCGTGAGACCGTGCCCGGCGACCTGGTGGTGGAGCCGGGGGTGGGCGACGGGGTCGTCGACGAGCTGCGGCGTCGCGGGCACCGGGTCCAGGTGGCCCAGGAGTGGTCCCTGGGCCGTCTGGCGGCGGTCGCCCGCGACCCGGAGAGCGGCGAGCTGCGCGCGGCCGCCGACCCCCGGGGCGCGCAGGGGTACGCCGCGGGGCGCTGACCCGGGGCAGACGAAAGCGCACGGATAGCCCCCTCCTGCTGGACGGGAGGGGGCTTTGTCTTGGGCTGGGGGTAGTGGCATGGCTTGACCGGCTCTTGCCAAATCGGTCGGTCACTGCTTATGTAGACCTGTGCGGCGGGACACCCGGCCTGCGAGGCCGCGGACTCCGCCACAACTCCATACCACCCCAAGGGCCGACCACCGCTGTCTCCCCCTCCCTCAGCGGCGGCCCTGTCCCCCCTCCTAACCGAGGCCTGCCTTCCCCTCCCGGCGGTTTTTCGGACATGGAGAAGGAAGGGCCGTGGTGCCACCGCCCCGGTGGCGCCACGGCCCTTTCCCGTATCCGGGACCGGCGGTCAGGTACTCACGCGCACCGCGCCCGCGTAGTTGGCGGTCCGTACCGGGGTGACGCGCACGTCCAGGCCGGTACGCGGCGCCTCCAGCATCTGGCCGTCGCCGAGGTAGATCGCCACGTGCGAGATGTAGTCGGGCGCGGTGGGGTCCGAACGCCAGAACAGCAGGTCGCCGCGTTCGAGGTCGTCCCACTCCACGCGCTCTCCCGCGTTCCACTGGTCGTGGGTGACGCGCGGAATGGACACGCCCTCCTCCCGGAACGCCCACTGGAGCAGACCGGAGCAGTCGAAGCCGACGTCGGGGGTGGTCCCGCCCCACACGTAGGGGACGCCCAGCTGGGTCTCGGCGTTCGCGATGACCTGCTCGATCACCGAGGAGGGGACGGCGTCGCCGTCGACCAGGGGTTCGGGGGCGTCGGCGACCAGCTGGAGGGATGCGTCCTCACCGAGGATCTCCTCCAGCTCATCGTGAAGCTCCCACAGGTCGGCGTCCGGGGCGGAGACGACCAGGGCGTTGCCCTCGGGCATGCCCAGTTCGCGAGCGAGCTCACGGGAGACGAGGGCGTCGATCCCGGCGATGCCGGAGGTGGCGTGGGTCCACACCTCCAGGGGAACCTCACCGTTGCCGCCCGCGAGGGTGATCTGGCCGCCGACGTCGAGTTCGCGTTCGGTGCCCACGTCCTTGGACAGCGCGACGTGGCCCTCGGCGACCCCCTGCCAGATCTCGTCGGACTCGGCGGAGGGTCGGGGGGCGTGGTTGCGGAAGCTGGAGGGGTTGACTCCCAGCAGGGAGGTGGGTTGGCCGTCGACCTCCACCCGCGCGGCGTCGACGGTCAGAACGTTCTTCACACCGTCGATGTCGCGGACCGCGTCGACGACCTCACGGGGGAGCTTCTCGGGGGCGACCGCGAAGTACTCCACGGAGCGCGCCTCACGGAAGGGCGCCACGTAGGTGTCGCGCCTGAGTTCGGCGACGTCGGCGACGTCCGGGCTGGGATGGGGGGTTTCGGTCTGGGAATCGGCCGCGCGGGGCGCGGAGCCGCTGGGGACGGCGTTCTCGGGGGAGAGCTGCTCGGCGAGGGGAGGCCGGTCCTGGACTACGGGGTCGGCCATCGCGGGGCTGGCCCCGAAGGCCGTGAAGGCGACCGCGAAGGCGGCCGTGGTACCCGCACATGTTCTGAGACGGTTCCGCACGGGGATCGATCACCCTTTCTGGGACCGCGGCGGGCGGGGGAAGCGCTGCGGCGCACGGCCTTAGATGACATGGTCCGGTCCAAGAATGGGCGTACCCGGTCGCGTTTGCAAGACGCCCACGCCGTCCGATACCGGACGTCCACCTATCAGCCGCTTGTCCGTTCCTTGCGGATATCGCGCCTTACGGCGGGTCGTCACAGGTCTGCATAACAGTCCGTAACCGACACGGTGAGGGGGAAGCGAACCGGGGTCTCTCCGAAGAGGATCTCCCGGGTCCGGACCTGGGCGCGGTCGATCGCGCGGAGCGTCTGGGCCGCGCGGTGCTCGGGGACGTGCAGGACGACCTCGTCATGGACGAAGAAGACGATCCCGCCGCCGTCGGGGGTCGCGGGGAGTTCCTGGCGAAGCGCGGCGAGCAGGACCAGCGCCCACTCGGCGGCGGTGGCCTGGACGACGAAGTTGCGGGTGAACCGGCCGTGCGCGCGGCGTCTTCGGTCACCGTCCGTCGCGGCTACTGTGGCCGACCAGTCGTGCGGGGCGGGCGAGGTGCGGCCCAACCACGAACGGACGATCCCGCCGCCCTCCCCGGTGCGGGCCGCGGCGTCCACGTACTCCAGGGCGCGCGGGTAGAGGCGGCGCATGGTGGCCAGGAGCGGCGCCGCGTCGCCGGACGTCTGCCCGTACATGGCGGCGAGCAGGCCGATCTTCGCGCGTTCGCGGTCGTCGCCCACGTGCACGGCCAGCCGGGTGTACAGGTCCTCCTCAGCCGCGGCGGCCGCGAGGGCGGTGTCCCCGGACACGGCGGCGAGCACGCGGGGTTCGAGCTGTCCGGCGTCGGCGCGGACCAGGACCCAGCCCGGGTCGGCCCGCACGGCCCGGCGGACCGACTTGGGGATCTGGAGGGCGCCGCCGCCCCGGGAGGCCCAGCGCCCGGAGACCACGCCACCCACCACGTAGTCGGGCTGGAAACGACCCAGCCGTGGGCCGTCCCCGCCCTCGCGGGGCAGTTCACGCACCCAGGTCTCCAGCCACGACCATCCGTTGGCGGAGTACAGGCGGGCGAGCTCCTTGTAGCGCAGCAGCGGCGGCACGAGCGGGTGGTCCACCGCCTCCAGGACCCAGGAGCGGGTGGACTCCACGGGGTGTCCGATCCAGGCCATCGCCCTGAGGACCTGGGCGGGCGAGTCCGGGTTGACCTCGTGACCGACGACCTCCCCGATCCGCGTGACCAGGTCGGCGAGGACCGCCGGGCGCTCGCCCGTGCGCGGACGCGGGCCGAGGATCTCGGTGAGCACCTGGTCGTGGACGTCCGGGCGCCAGGGCAGGCCGTCGTGGCTCATCTCCACTGCCGCCAGGGCGCCAGCGGACTCGACCGCGATCAGCAGGGCCATCCGCCCCGGTTCGGGCAGCGCCGCGACGCGTCCCCGCTGGTCGTCGTGGACCTCCGCCAGGGCGGCGAGCCGGTCGGTTCCGGGCGGAAGCGTGGAGCGGTCGGCCTCGAACAGCGCGGGCTGCGCGGCGGTCCCCTCCCCGAGCGGGCGCACCGGGTCGTCGGGGACCGCCAGGTCGTGCAGGCGGGCCCAGGCGGCGCCCAGGGAGTGGGGTTCGGAGTGGCGGGCCCCGTAGCCGAGCAGGAGGGCCTCGGTCAGCCCGACGTCGTGGCACCGGGCCACGCGCACCCCGGCACGGACCAGGTCGGGGTAGACGTCACCGGTGTCCGCCCAGACCCACCGGACGGACGAGGCCGCGGTGCGGTCTCCCACGCCCTCTCCGGTACCGGTCTCCGAGGCACCCTCGCGCCCCGCGCCGTCCTGCTCGGTGCGGTCCTCCTCGGAACGGTCCCGCTCGGAACGGGACTCCTCGACTGAGCGCACGGCGGCCGCGAGGTCCCGCACGCGGCGCGGCGGAGCGGCCGCGCCGCCCTCCCCGAGCTCCCGCAGCCACCCACCGCCCTCGCCGTCGGCGACCACCGCGATCCGCATGTGCCCAGTGTCCCCCCGGAGACCGACAATCGGCGGGCCGCCGCACGGGCCACCGGGGGGGGGTGCGACCGCTAGCTTCCGGGGCGCACCACGTTGTCCAGGGGTTCCCCGGCGGACCAACGGGCCAACTGCGCGTCCATGAAGGCCCGGGCGCGCGGGTAGAAGGCGGCGGAACCACCGGCCACGTGCGGGGTCAGGTACACGCCGGGGGCGTCCCACAGCGGGTGGTCGACCGGGAGCGGTTCGGGGTCGGTGACGTCCAGGGCCGCTCGGACCCGGCCGTTCTGGGCGAGCAGGGCGTCGGTGTCCATCACGGCGCCCCGACCGACGTTGACCACCAGGGCGTCGTCACGCAGCAGGGCGAACTCGTCCGCGCCGAACAGGCCCCTCGTCCGCTCGGTGAGCGGGGTGACGATGACGACCACGTCCGCCTTCGGCAGCAGGGCGGGCAGCTCGTCCACCCCGTGCACGTCCTCGTCCGGGCGGGCCCGGCTGGCCACCCGCACCACCTCGGTCTCGAAGGGCAGCAGCCGCCGCTCGATCGCCTGGCCGATGCTGCCGTAGCCGATGATCACCACCCGGGAGTCGGCGAGGGAACGCTGCGGGACCGAACCCCAGCGGTGTTCGCGCTGGTCGATCGCCCATCGAGGCAGGTCGCGCTGTGAGGCGAGGATGAGCGCGAGCGTGTGCTCGGCCGTGCTGGCGTCGTGCAGTCCCCGCCCGTTGCAGAGGGTGACGTGGTCGGGCAGGAGGTCGAGTACCTGCTCGTACCCCGCCGACACCAGCTGCACCACGCTGAGTTCGGGCATCCGCGCGATCATGTCCAGCCGCTCGTCCACGCCCTGGGTGGAGGGCGCGTAGGGCACCTGGTAGAAGGTGACGTCCTCCAGCCCCTCGTCGGGGGCCGGACCCCCGGTGTAGAGGTCGACGTGGAGTGATCGGGGCGCGTTGTCCCGGTTCTGCTCCCACTGCACCAGTGCTCGGCCGCCCATGTCGCGCGCCCTCCTTCTGCTCGGTCCGTGTCACCCGACACCCTAGGGGCTCACCCCGTCGGGGGACCGAGGGCGGGTACCCGGTCCGGCGGCCCCGGTCAGGCCCGATGGTCCCGTACGGCCACGGAACCGAAGCGGGAGAGCTCGTAGCAGGCGACCGCGGCCGCGGCGGTGACGTTGAGCGAGTCGACGTCGCGGTCGGCCATCGGGATGTGCACGCGCGAGGTGGCCCGCTCCAGCCAACGGGCGGACAGACCGTCGCCCTCGGTGCCGAGCAGCAACCCCACCCTGGCGTCGGGTGCCAGGGCGTCCATGGCCTCGCGGAGCGGCAGCGAACCCTCTCCGGGGGTGAGGGCCATCAGATCGAAACCGGCCTCGCGCAGGGTGTCCAGACCGCCGTACCAGTCGTCGAGGCGGGTGTAGGGCAGGGTGAAGACGGCTCCCATAGAGACCTTCACGGACCTGCGGTAGAGCGGGTCCGCGCAGCGGGGAGCCAGCACCACGGCGTCCACACCCAGGCCAGCGGCGCTGCGGAAGATCGCGCCGACGTTGGTGTGGTCCACCAGGTCCTCCAGCACGACGATGCTGCGGGCACCGGCCAGGACCTCGTCGAGCGCGGGCAGGGGCGCGCGGTGGTAGGCGGCCAGGGCGCCCCGGTGCAGGTCGAAGCCGACCAGCCGCTCCGCGGTCTCCTCACTCACCACGTACAACGGGGCGCCGGAGTCGGAGACCAGGTCGTCCAGGGCGGCGGCCCGTCGCTCCGTGAGCAGGAAGCTGCGGGGGACGAACCCGGCGGTGGCGGCGCGGCGGATCACCTTGTCGCCCTCGGCCATGAACAGGCCGTGCTCGGTCTCCAGGTGGCGGCGCAGGTTGACGTCGCGCAGCCGTGTGTAGTCGGCCAGACGCGGGTCGGCGGGGTCACTGACCCTGATGACATCCATGGTCAGCGATTATCCCGTGTGGCTCCGGGTGGGTCAGCCGATCTGGTCGGTGACGGCGCGCAGGCGCTGCCAGCGGGCCTCCTCACAGGAGCCCTTGCGGGAGAGTGTGGTGTCGATCTCCTCGCCCTCCCAGGTGCCCTCGATCGCCGCTTCCTGCGGGCCGTACACCTTGTCCGTGCAGACGGTGCCCGAGCGGACCTCGGTGAACAACTGGTCACCGGTGGCGGCCCCCTCGGGCCCCTCCTCGTCCGTCCCGGACTCGGAATCGGACTCGGCGGCGGTCGGGTCCCCGGCCGACTCGGCGGTGGCCTCGGCCATCACGGCGCAGGGCTCGGGGTCGACGGCCAGGTCGCCGGTGCAGTTCAGCGTCTGCACCCAGGCCAGGCCCCGGTCGCTGACGTTGATACGCAGGTGGCCGACGGGACCGTCGAGGTCGGTCGACTCCTCCTCGGGTTCGATGACGCTCCCGAGCACCTCCGGGGTGGTGACGTTCGTGGTCTCCACGGCCTGCGGCGGCAGCATCGAGGGGGCGACCAGCACTGCGTAGGCCACCGCTCCGGTGCAGCACGCTCCGGCGAGCAGCACGGTGCCGAGGCTGCCTCGGTTCCGACGGTCACTGTGCGAATGGGACATGCCATAACCCTCGGGGGTCGGTTGGTCACGGGGGACGACCGCCACGCGCGAAGCCCCGTTTCGGGGGCGTCGGCCAAACGGGCGCCAAGTATCGGTCAAGCGAATACCGGGCAATGGTAGCCGGGAGTGCGTACTGGTACCCGACCGGCGCCGTAACAAAGCGATCACCGCGCGCACGGGGGCGCTGCGTACGGGGCCGGCTGTGAGCCGGACCACCCCTGCCCTTCCACTCGCGCGTTACCAACGAGTAAGGTCCTGGGAGGAATCGTTCGTGTGCCACCGGTCGGTCGATCACATCCACACTGTGTGACGCCCTCCGCCCCGCGTTGGTTCTCACAGATCCCACCGCGGGTGCTGGCGCCGACCCCGCGACCACCCCCTGAAGACCGGCCCCGGGAGGCTCCAGACCCGGGACCGGAGACAGCCACACCCCCGGAGTGCCCGTGTCCACTGGACGCCATCGTCACCCCTCCCCGACCGCCGCCAACACCCGCAGGGTCGTGCGGTCGCCGCTGGGGATCACCGCGATCGTCGTCGCCCTCATTGCCCTCGCGGCGATCGCCGTGCCGGTCACCATGAACGCCCTGGGCTGCGGCGAGACGCGCTACCTGCGCGTCTCGACCACCCAGAGCGTCGCCCCGGTGATGCGCGCGGCGGCGACGGAGTTCAACGCGGACCGGCCCAGCTACGGCGGGGAGTGCGTGTTCGCGCAGGTCGACGAGATCGCGCCGCACCGGATCATGGCGGCGCTGACCGGTGGCCAGCCCGGTGACTCCACGATCGCCCCGCACGTGTGGGTGCCCGAGTCCTCCGCCTGGGTCGAGCTGGCCAGGGTCTCCGACGGCGGCGCCCACGGCATCGAGACCGACCCGCCCTCCCTGGCCAGCTCGCCCGTCGTGCTCGCCGCTCCCCCGGACACCGAGGGCATGCCGGACCAGGACGACGCGAGCTGGACCATGCTGCTGCCCGACGAACGCGACCCGGACCGCCCCGTGGTGATGGTCGATCCCAACCGGGGTGCCGACGGCATGACGGTGATGCGCGCGGTCCGCGAGCACCTGGGCTCCGGGGACGCCGCCGACACCGCCATGACCGACTTCGTGCGCGACGTCCAGCTGGACAGCGCCTTCGGCGAGATCGACCTGACCAACGTCTTCACCGGCTCCGCCGCCTCCAACGACCGGGTCGACCCGGTGATCGCCGTTCCCGAGCAGGCAGTGGTGGCCTACAACGACCGCCGCGCGGACTCGGCCCCCTCACTCCAGGCGCACTACGTCAGCGACGGCACGGTCAACCTGGACTACCCGTACGTCACCACCACCGAGGACGCGGAGCTCCGGGCGGCCGCCGCGGACCTGTACGAGGTGGTCCGGAGCACCGAGTACCGCGAGCGCCTGCGCGAGCTGGGCTTTCGCGACCCGAGCGGGGAGGCCGCCCCCGCGTTGGCCGAGCGGTCCGGGATCATCGCGGAGCAGCCACCCGCCGGGGACGACCTGACCGGCGACGCCCTGCTGGCCTCGGTCACCGACTGGAACCGGCTCTCCATGCCGTCCCGGACGCTGGTTCTGGCCGACGCCTCCCAGAACATGGCGGACGACCTCAACGGCGGGCCGCAGCGGATCGAGGTGGCCAAGCAGGCGGCGCTGATGGGTCTGGGCCTGTTCCCCGACGAGACGGACATGGGCCTGTGGCTGATGTCGGAGGAGTTCGGAGACGACGGCCGCGACCGGGCCGCGGACATGCACCCGCTGGGCGCTGGCGACGACGGCGGTGTCACCCGCCGCCAGGAGATGGTGAAGGTCGCCGAAGAGCTGGAGGTGGAGGGCGGCGGATCCCGTCTGTACGACAACATCCTGGCCGCCTACGACGAGGTGCAGGACAACTACGACGAGGACAGGATCAACAGCGTCATCCTGCTGACCGCCGGTCAGGACGAGGGGTCCAGCGACCTCTCCCACCAGGAGTTGGTCGCCGCCCTCCAGGACCGGTTCGACCCCCAGCGGCCGGTCACGATGTTCGTCATCGCCTTCGGTGAGCAGGCGGACGGCCCGGAGCTGACGCAGATCGCGCGCGCGACCAGCGGATCGTCCTTCGTGACCGAGGACCCGGACGAGATCGGCGACATCTTCCTCAGCTCGATCTCCCGGCGGCTGTGCGTCCCCAACTGCGACAACTGAGCCCCGCCCCGGGTCCCGTCTGCGTGGTTCGGGGCGTTGAGTAACGTTCCCACAGGTAACACACGGAAGGTCGCCCGACTCAGGAATTCGGCCGGTACACAAGGATTCGCCCGCTTCGCGAACGACGGGCGCCCGACACCCCTGTACGACTCATCCCCCTGTACGAACACCTCGTCCGTACACCACCTCGTGAGGAAAGCTGTGGGACGTCACCGCGGAAAGTACGCAGAAGGCCCCTCCGACCGGAGCAGACGGCGCCGGGGGCGCGGCAGTGCCGTCGCCGCCCTCGCCGCCGCGATGGTGATCGTGGTCGGTCTCGCCGTGGCGGGCGTGTACATGTTCGGGCAGGGCGACGGCTGCGGCAGCTCCGACATCGAACTGAACGTGGCGGTCAGCCCGGAGCTGGCGCCCGCCCTGGCCGACCTCGCCGGCGACTTCAACGACGAGGAGCACACCGTCGACAACCACTGTGTGCGGGCCAGCGTGCGCGAGGCCGACTCGGCCGACGTCGCCTTCCAGATCACCGGCTCCGGCGCCACCACCGGCGACACCGACTCCCACGTGTGGATCCCGGACTCCTCCGTGTGGCCGCGCCTGGTGCAGAGCCAGGCCGGGGACGCCGTCATCACCGAGACCGGCACCTCCGTGGCCCGCAGCCCCCTGGTCGTGGCCGAACTCGCCGAGTACGCCGACGACCAGGAGGAGACCACCTGGACGGACGTGGTCCCCACCGGCGCGCCCGGCGAGGAGAGCGACCGGGTCGTCCGCGTGGTCGACCCGACCCGCAGTTCCAGCGGACTGGCGACCCTCTACCTTCTGAACGGCGCCCTGGAGGAGGCGAGCCCCGACGCGGACACCTTCAACGCGCAGATGACCGCCGCGCTCCAGGCCCTGCACCGAGGCACCTCCGCGGACGAGGACTCCGCCTTCCTGGCTCTGAGCGGAGGCAACGCCGAGGCCCCGCCCGTGATGGTGATGTCCGAACAGGCCGTGTGGCGCTACAACACGGCCCACACCGACGCCGCCGCGCAGCCCAGCTACCTCGACGACGGCACCTACTTCCTCGACTACCCCTACATCGTGCGCAGCGAGGACAGCGAGATCACGCGCGCCGCCGAGGTGTTCCGCGCCTCGGTGCGCTCCGAGGCGGCGGCCGAACGTCTCCTCGACGAGGGGTTCCGCGGACCCGAGGGAGAGCTCGACGGCGGGGTACTGACCGAGGACGCCGGGTTCCGCGCCGAGCAGCCCACCGAGCTGCCCGCGCCCTCGGAGGGCTCCATCACGGAGCTGACCCGCTTCTGGAACCAGCTGAAGATGGACTCCCGCGTGCTGACCATCGTCGACGTCTCCGGATCGATGCTGGCCGAGGTGCCCGGCACCGGACTGACCCGTATGCAGGTGGCCGGGGCCGCCTCCGCCGAGGGCCTCCAGATGTTCTCCGACAGCTCCGAGCTGGGCCTGTGGGAGTTCTCGACCAACGTCAACAACAACCTCCACTACCAGGAGGTCGCCCCGATCCGGGAGCTCCAGGCCACCGACGACTCAGGGAGCGAGCACCGGGACGTGCTGGGCGCCGCCCTCCAGGCCATGCAGCCGCTCCCCGAGGGCGACACCGCGCTTTACGAGACCTACCTGGCCGCCTACCAGGAGATGTCGCGCACCTACCGCCCCGACCGCACCAACGTGATCCTCATGCTCACCGACGGGGACAACGACAACCCCGGGGGCATGGAGCTCGACGAGCTGATGTCGCAGCTCGAGTCCATGTCCAGCCCCTCGCGCCCCATCCCGATCATCACGATCGCCTTCGGCCCGGACGTGCGGAACCTGGAGCCGCTCCAGCGGATCGCCGCCGCCACCGGGGGCGCCGCGTACATGACCGAGGACCCGACGGAGATCGGGGACATCTTCCTCCAGGCCTTCTCCCTGCGCATCGTGACCGAGGAGGAGGAAGAGTAGGGGCCCGGAACGGAAGGTGACATGAACCTGTCCACCCACGGCGGGCTATGGACTTCTCACCCCCGGTGGCGTACCACAGGAAGGGCCCGGATTCGGGGACCCGTCACCTCCTGCGCCCGAATCGACGGGCCGAGGACCCACCGCGGTCGGATTGGGGAGTGCCATGGCGAAGGCGTGGATGGCCGGTGCCGAGAGGATCGACGGCGCGACAGCACGGACGGCCGCGGGGGTCGGTGCTCCCCGTGCCGTCTGGACGGTGACCGGAACGGACCCCGACGTGTGGTCGGCGCGCGAGGAGGCGCTCCGACTGGTCCACGAGGACAGAGCCGTGCACCTGGTGTGGAACCCGCGTGACGGAGGGGTGGCCCAGGCCCTGGCCGCCACCCGGCGAAGCCCGCTCCCCCTGGGCCGGACCGCGCGCTTCGACCGGTTCCTGGACCACGGCGACGAGGGGCGGGTCTGCATAGTGGTCGCCGTGGTGTCCCTGGAACGGGAGCCGTTCACCGACGGACCGCTGCTCGGTCTGGAGCCGATCCTGGAGTGGCTGGAGTCGTGGGGTGTGCCCAGGACCTGGCCCGCGGGACCGCCTGGTCTGTGGAGCAGCCCCGAGGATCGGACCCGCGTGTGGTCCAGGGGAGGGCACTTCGGCCACGACCAGGTCCCGGGCTCGCTGTCGACCGCGCCGGGCCGGGTGAACCCCGAGCACGTGCTGACCCCGGGCGCCCACCCCACCCTCGAACCACAACCCTCCGTGACCACATAGGCACACAAACGGAACCCCAAAAGCACCAAAACCCCACCACCCCGGAGAATCGGATACCACTGGTTAAGTACAGCTCCAAAACCCCTTAGTCTGTCGCCCATGGGTGGATCTATCGAGCCGGGTTGGTACGCCGACCCGCAGGGCGACGCGCAGACGCTCAGATGGTGGAACGGTGACGAGTGGACACGGCATACCCGTTCACTCAGCGAACTCCAGGGCGCCGCCGACGGCTCCGACGAGGAAGCCACCACCAACCTGGGCCAGGACGGGGGTTCGTCCCTGTCCGACGACGACGAGGGAACGGTCCGGCTGGGGACGAGCGCCCCGACGCCGGTCGACGACGATCCGAGCACCATGCGGATCGACCCCTCGTGGGCCCAGCAGCAGAACACCCCCGC